>JBFMCT010000007.1:101230-113049 GCA_040754375.1 Actinomycetota bacterium | reverse complement strand
CAGGGCCCGGTCCGACGGGGACGGCCGGACCGGGGCCCGCCGGACCGCCGCCCACCGATCCGCCCGGGCCCCCTCCCACCCCCCGTCCGACCGACCCGCCCCGGCCCGCGGGGCTGGCCGCCGTACAGATAAGGCTGAACAGGATCGCCACGTTCACCGAACCGCTGGCCATGGCCGTGCGGCCCGGCGACGGGGCGCTGTACATCGCCGAGAAGCGGGGGCGGATCAGGGCCTTCCGGGGGACCGTCGACCCCACGCCCGTCCTCGACATCTCGGGCGAGGTCAGCACCGGTACCGAGCAGGGGCTGCTGGGCCTGGCCTTCTCGCCGGCCGGCCGGCTGTACGTCAACTTCACCGACACGGCCGGGGACACCCGCATCGTCGAGTACGAGATGGTCGGCGGCCGGGCCGACGTCTCCACCCGCCGGGAGGTCATGTTCATCGACCAGCCCTACGCCAACCACAACGGCGGCAACCTCGTGTTCGGGCGCGACGGGCGGCTGTGGATCGGTACGGGCGACGGGGGCGGGGGCGGCGACCCCGACGACAACGCCCAGAACCTGGGCTCCCTCCTGGGCAAGATGCTGCGTATCGACCCCCGTCCCGACGGCGTCAACAGCTACACGGTGCCGGGCGACAACCCGTTCGTGGGCACACCCGGGGCCCGGCCCGAGATCTGGGCCTACGGGTTGCGCAACCCCTGGCGCTACTCGTTCGACCGCCAGAACGGCGACCTGTGGATCGGCGACGTAGGCCAGAGCGCCCGCGAGGAGGTCAACTACGCCCCCGCGAACGCGGGCGGTGGCCAGAACTACGGCTGGGCCCGCCTCGAAGGCACCCGGCCGTACTCGGGGACGGCCCCGGCCGACGCCGTGGGCCCGATCATCGACTACGCCCGCACGGGCGGCAACTGCGCGGTGACGGGCGGCTACGTCTACCGGGGGGGACGGGTCGCGGGCCTGGCCGGGGCCTACGTCTACGCCGATTACTGCGCGGGCCAGATCCTGGCCTTGCGCCAGAGCGACGGCCAGGTCGTCGACCAGCGGGCCTTCGGGGTCATCAGCCCGTCGGTCACCTCGTTCGGCGAAGGTCCCGACGGCGAGCTCTACGTGATGAGCCAGGAAGGCGGCGTCTTCCGCATCGAAGCCGGCTGAGCCTGACCCCGGCGACGGCCCCCCCGGCGGGCAGGCGGGAGGCGGCAGGCGGCAGGCGGCAGGCCGGCAGGCGGCAGGCCGGCAGGCGGCAGGCCGGCAGGCGGCAGGCGGGAGGCGGCAGGCCGGCGACGGCCCCACCCGCGAAACCTGCGCGGGAATCGTGGGCGGAACGCCCACGATTCCCGCGCGGGTTTGCGTTCTTTGCAGCCCTTCAGTGTCATACCTTGCTGGTTGACTGGCTGAATGACAGACCATATATTCGACATCAACCTGAGGACTTTGGCCCTTGGCCAGCACGGGCTCGTGAGCAGGGCCCAGGCCCGCGCCGCTGGGGGGACCGCCGAGATGATCCGACTGCGGCTGGCATCGCCGGACTGGGACGCCGTCACCTACCGGGTGCTCCGGCTCGTCGGCACGCCGTCGAGTGACCAGCACCGGGCCATGGCGGCCGTGCTCGACG
Source organism: Actinomycetota bacterium (assembly GCA_040754375.1). Classification (NCBI taxonomy): domain Bacteria; kingdom Bacillati; phylum Actinomycetota; species Actinomycetota bacterium. The sequence continues at coordinate 111,435 of JBFMCT010000007.1, read as the reverse complement.
CCGGCCCGGGGACGGCCGTCTCCCACCAGAGCGCGGCCGCCATGTGGGGCCTTCCCGGGTTCGACGCCGGCACCATCCACGTGAGCCGGCCCCGCGGCGGCCCGGCCCGGTCTTCCCCCCTGGCCGTGGTCCACTGGCCGACGTGGTTGCCGGACCAGCATGTGTCCCGGCTCGACGGCGTACCCGTGACCACGGTGGCCCGCACCATCTTCGACCTGGCCTCGGACTTGCACCCCAAGCGGGTGGCCCGCACCGTCGACAACGCGCTGGCGCGCCGCCTCGTTCGGGCGTCGGCCATCGTCGGGCTCTGTTCGTCGCTGGCCGAGCAAGGCCGGGCCGGCACCCGCCTGATGCGCGAGCTCATGGCCGAGCGTGACGGCGCCTATGTCGCTCCCGAGAGCGGGCTCGAGGCCCGGTTCCTGGCGCTGGTGGCGGCGGCCGGCCTACCCACGCCCGAGCGCCAGGTCGATGTCGGCGGCGACGACTGGGTCGGCCGGGTCGACTTCCTGTTCCGGCCCGAGAGGCTGGTAGCCGAGATCGACGGCGACCTGTCGCACACCGCCCTGCTCGACCAGGAGGCCGACGACGAACGTGACCGCCGTCTGCGGGCGGCCGGCTACGAGGTGGTCCGGGTGACGGCCCGCCAGGTGTGGTACCGGCCCGACGAGGCCATCTCCCTCCTCCGCGCCGCCCTGTCCCGCGCCGCCTGAACCCCGACCCCGCGAAACCTGCGCGGGAATCGTGGGCGAAACGCCCACGATTCCCGCGCAGGTTTGCGTTTTCCGGGGGCCCTCAGAGGCCGAGCTGGGCGCGGACGGCGGCCAGGTCGGCCTCGACGGGCGAGGGGACGGTCACCTCGGCGATGGCCCGGTCGGGGTCCTTGAGGCCGTGGCCGGTGAGGGTGCACACGACGGTGGCCCCCGGGAACGGCGGGCCCACCTTCATCAACCCGGCCACCGACGCGGCGGAGGCGGGCTCGCAGAACACGGCCTCCTGGCCGGCCAGGAACCGGTAGGCGTCGAGGATCTCGGCGTCGGTCACGGCGTGGACACCGCCCCCGGACCCGGCTACGGCGTCGAGCGCCCCCTGCCAGGACGCAGGGTTGCCGATGCGGATGGCGGTGGCCACGGTCTCGGGCCGCTCGACCGGGTGGCCCACCACGATCGGGGCGGACCCGGCGGCCTGGAAGCCGTACATGACGGGCGCCTTGGTGGCCCGGCCCGCCTCCCGGTACTCCTGGTAGCCCTTCCAGTAGGCGGTGATGTTGCCGGCGTTGCCCACGGGGATGCAGTGAGCGTCGGGGGCGTCGCCCAGCACGTCGGCGATCTCGAAGGCGCCCGACTTCTGGCCCTCGATGCGGTAGGGGTTCACCGAGTTGACCATGGTCACCGGCTCGGTCTCGGCCAGCTCCCGCACCAGGGCGAAGGCGTTGTCGAAGTTGCCCCTGATCTGCAGCACCTGGGCGCCGTGGACGAGGGCCTGGGCCAGCTTGCCCAGCGCGATGTAACCCTCGGGGATCAGCACCACGCACTTGAGCCCGGCCCGGGTGGCGTAGGCCGCGGCCGACGCCGACGTGTTGCCCGTCGAGGCGCACACGACGGCCTTGGCCCCGTCCTCGTGGGCCTTGGAGATGGCGACGGTCATGCCCCGGTCCTTGAACGAACCGGTGGGGTTGGCTCCCTCGACCTTGAGCAGGACGCGCGCGCCGACCATGGCCGAGAGCCGGGGCGCGGGTACCAGGGGCGTGTTGCCCTCCAGCAGGGTGACCACCGAACCGGGCGCCATGGAGGGCATGAAGCCGGCGTACTCGACGATGACCCCCCGCCAGCCCGAAGCCGAACCCCCCACCTAGTCGGCCCCGACCACGCGCAGCAGCGTGCCCACCCGGTCGACGGCCTCCAGGCCCCGCAGGTCGTGGAGGGTGGCCTGCATGGCCCGCTCCTCGGCCACGTGGGTGACCAGCACCAAACGGGCCTCGTCGCCCAGGCCGAGCTGTTCCATCTTCCAGATCGACACGCCGTGGCGGGCCGTGACCCCGGCCACCTTCTCGAGCACGCCCGGCCGGTCGACCACGTCGATGGTCACGTAATAAGCCGAACGCAGCTCGTCGATAGGGCGGATGCGGGCGGCCACCGGCTCGGGCAGGGCAGCCACCCGGCCCTGGCGCAGGTTGGCGGCGGCGTCGACGAGGTCGCCCATGACGGCCGAGGCGGTGGGCCGCCCGCCCGCCCCCCGCCCGTAGAACATCAGCTCGCCCACGGCTTCGCCCTCGACGAACACGGCGTTGAACGAGTCGCGCACCGAGGCCAGGGGGTGGTCGAGGGGGACCATGGCCGGGTGGACGCGCACGGCCACGTCGCCGTCGACAGCCTCGATCACGGCCAGCAGCTTGATGACATAACCCAGGCGGCGGGCCATCGAGATGTCCTCGGACGTGATGGACGAGATGCCCTCGCGGTAGACGTCGCCCGCGGCCACCTGCGCGCCGAAAGCCACCGTGGCGAGTACGGCCGCCTTGGCGGCGGCGTCGTAGCCCTCCACGTCGGCCGTGGGGTCGCGCTCGGCGTAACCCAGGCTCTGGGCCTCGGCCACCGCCTCGGCGAACGAACGGCCGTCCTCGGCCATGCGGGTCAGCACGTAGTTGGTGGTGCCGTTGACGATGCCCGTCACCCGGCGCAGGCGGTCGCCGGCCAGCGACTCCCGCAGCGGCCGGATCAGCGGGATGCCTCCGGCCACGGCCGCCTCGAACAGCAGGTCGACCCCCGAGCGCATGGCCGCCGAGAACAGCTCGGGGCCGGCGTTGGCCAGCAGCTCCTTGTTGGCCGTGACCACCGGCTTCTTGGCGTCCAGGGCGGCCAGGATGAGCCGGCGGGCGGGCTCGGTGCCGCCCATGACCTCGACGACCACGTCGATGGACGGGTCGGTCACCACGCTCTCGGCGTCGTCGGTCAGCACGCCGGCGGCCAGCTCCACCCCCCGGTCCTTGCTGATGGAGTGGACCGCCACCCGGGCGATCTGCAGGTCGAGCCCCGTGCGGGACCGGATGGCGGCCCCGTGGTCGCGGACCAGCTCGACCACGGCCCGCCCCACGTTGCCGCACCCCAGCAACCCCACCCGAACGGTCTCCTGGCCCATCCCCACCACGGTAGCCGTGCCCTGGTCCCGCGGCTCTCAGCTGTCGAGGCGCAGCAGGTCGTCGAGCGTCTCCCGCCGCACGACCACCCGGGCCTGCCCCTCGCGCACGAAGACCACGGGCGGGCGGGGGACCTTGTTGTAGTTGGATGCCATCGAGTGGCCGTAGGCGCCCGTCACCGGTGTGCACAGGACATCGCCCACGGCCAGGTCGGCGGGCACGTGGGCGTCGCGCGCCACCAGGTCTCCCGACTCGCAGTGCTTGCCCACCACGGTGACCACCCGGGGGCGGGCGGCGGTGGTCGCCCGGGGCAGGAACGCCTCGTAGCCGCTCCCGTAGAGCACGGGCCGGGGGTTGTCGCTCATCCCCCCGTCGACCGAGACGTAGGTCCGCACACCGGGCACGTCCTTGACGGTGCCCACCCGGTAGAGGGTGAGGCCGGCAGCCGCGGCGATGGCCCGCCCCGGCTCGACCGTGACCCGGTTGGCCAGCCCCGCGGCCCGGCACGCCCCGAGGAGCCCCTCGGCCCACTCGGTGATCGTGGGGGCCTCCTCCCCGTCCACGTAGGCCACGCCCAGGCCGCCGCCCAGGCACAGCTCGTCCACCCCCAGGGGGCGGACGAAGTCGGCCAGGGCCTCGACCGCCTTCTCGTAGGACCGCACCAGGAAGATCTGGCTGCCGATGTGGGCGTGGACACCCACCAGTTCGGCCCACGGTGCGGCCACGACCCGCTCCACGGCCCGGGCGGCGTCGCCGCTGGCCAGCCCGAAGCCGAACTTGGAGTCGACCTGGCCGGTCATCACGTACTCGTGGGTGTGGGCCTCGACCCCGGGGGTGACGCGTACCAGCACCCGCACCGGCGGCGCAGGGGCCAGGGCTTCGAGCCGGTCGAGCTCGTCGAAGGAGTCGACCACCACCCGCACGCCCAGCTCCACGGCCCGGGCCAGCTCGCCCACCGACTTGTTGTTGCCGTGCATCTCGATGTGGCTGGGCGGCACACCCGCGGCCAGGGCCACGTGCAGCTCACCCCCGGTGGCCACGTCGACGTGCATGCCCTCCTCGTAGGCCAGGGCGGCCATGGCCCGGCACAGGAAAGCCTTGCCGGCGTAGGCCGCGTTGCCCGGGCCGAAGGCGGCCACCGCCTCCTGGCAGCGGGCCCGGAGGTGTTCCTCGTCGTAGACGAAGGCGGGGGTGCCCACCTCGGCGGCCAGGTCGACCAGGTCGACCCCGCCCACCGACAGGCGGCCACCGGGCCCGACCTGGGCCGTGGCCGGCAGGAGCCGCAGCGGCAGCGGGTTCACATCGAGTCGGGGGCGGACGCGCCCAGCAGGCCCAACCCCGCGGCCAGGCCGACCCGGGTGGCCTCGACCAGCCACAGCCGGGCCTGGGTGACCCCGGGCTCGACGCCCTCCCCGAGCACGCGGCACTCGTGGTAGAAGCTGTGGAACCGGCCGGCCAGCTCCCGCACCCAGGTCGTGACCTTGTGGGGCGAGCGGGTGAGGCAGGCGTCGGCCACCACGTCGGGCAGCTCGGCCAGGCTGCGCAGCAGGTCGAGCTCGCGCTCGCCGGTGAGCACGGAGAGGTCGACCTCGGCCAGAGGCCGGCGCTCGACGCCCTGCTCTCGGGCCACCCGCGCAATCGAAGCAGTCCGGGCGTGGGCGTACTGCACGTAGTAGACGGGGTTGTCCATCGACCGGCGCCGCACGGACTCGAGGTCGATGGTCGTGGCCTGGTCGATGGACGACATGAGGCTGAGCAGCCGGGTGGCGTCGGGCCCGATGTCGGCCACCAGCTCGGAGAGGGCCACGAAGTTGCCGGCCCGCTTGCTCATCTTGCCCTCGGCCAGCGAGACCATCTGGCCCAGCTTGATCTCCAGGCGGCCCCGCTCCACCCCCAGGGCCTCCATGCCGGCCAGCAGGCTGGCCACCTGGCCGTGGTGGTCGGCCCCGAACACGTCGATGGCCCGGTCGAAGCCCCGCACGAAGAACTTGTTGCGGTGGTACGCGAGGTCGCCGGCCAGGTAGGTGAAGTCGCCGTCGGACTTGACCAGCACCCGGTCGCGGGAGTCGCCGAAGTCGGTGGTGCGTAGCCACGTGGCCCCGTCGAGCTCGTAGACCAGTCCCCGGTCGCGCAGCACGCCCAGGGTCTCCTCCACGGCCCCGCTCTCTTCGATCGAGGCCTGGCTGAACCACTCGTCGAAGCGGATGCCGATGCCCTCGAGGGTGGCCCGGATCTGGTCGATGATGCGTTCGGCGGCCCAGCGGCCGGCGGCCACCACATCCTCGGGCCCGTCGTACTGGTCGGCCAGCTCGGCCACGTAGTCGCCCTGGTAGCCGCTCTCGGGGACGGCCTCGCGCCGGCGGCGGGCCAGCACGCTGCTGCCCAGCTGGCGCACCTGGCCGCCGGTGTCGTTCACGTAGTACTCCCGGGCCACCGACCACCCGCACCGCTCCAGCAGCCGGCCCAGGGCGTCGCCGTAGGAGCACCACCAGCCGTTGCCGACGTGGATGGGCCCGGTGGGGTTGGCGCTCACGAACTCGAGGTTGACGCGTTCGCCGTGGCCCAGGTCGGGGGCCGCGTAGCCGTCGGGGCCTCCTGCGATCACGGCCCGCAGCACGTCGTGCAGCCAGGCCGGGTCGAGCCAGAAGTTGAGGAACCCAGGGCCGGCGACCTCGACCCTGGTCACGTAGCGGGGCGGGGACCCGGTGAGGGCGGCCCGCAGCTCCTCGGCCAGCTCGCGAGGCGGGCGCCCCGACCCCTTGGCCGAGGCCAGGGCCACGCTGGACGCCCAGTCGCCGTGGTCGCGCCGGTCGGTGGGCACGACCGGCACCTCGGCCGGCGGCTCGACCCCGGCCGCCGTCAGGGCGTGGCCGATCGCCTCCTGAAGGACCTCTTTGACCACGGCCCTAGCGCCCGCCGTCGACCAGGAGCTTGTTCACGCGGTCGATCAGCTCGAACGGGTCGAACGGCTTGGTGAGGTAGTCGTCTGCCCCCGCGTCGAGGCCCGCCTGCACCTCGGCGCTCTGGGCCTTGGCCGACAGCAGGAGCACCGGTAGGGCACGGGTGGCGGGGTCGGAGCGGAGCCGGGTGACCATCTCCAGGCCGTCCATGCGGGGCATCATGATGTCGGACACGACGGCGTCGGGCAGCCACTCCCGCACCATCTCGAGGCCCTCGGCGCCGTCAGCCGCCGATACCACCTCGAAGCCCTCCATCTCGAAGTTCACGCGCAGAAGCTCCACGATCACCGGGTCGTCGTCGACTACGAGCAGCTTGGGCATCGGGGCCCCGATCCTACCGGCCGCCCGGACGGGAACGTGATGGACTTCTGGGCCCGCCCCGGTCGTGCGGCCCGGGGAGTACGATCGGTCCCTGCCAGCCCTCGTAGCTCAGGGGATAGAGCACCGCCCTCCGGAGGCGGGTGCGCAGGTTCGAATCCTGCCGAGGGCACAACCCAGACCTCCTCAAGAACCCGGCCGGGCGACGGAGCGACGCCCGGTCGCTCGGGTCACACGAGCCGGCGGACGGCCAGCAACAGGAGCACGGCGAGGGCCGTGACCGTGGCGATGGCCCAGGCCGTGACGAGCCGGCGGGCCGCCGGTCGGAGGTCGTCGAGAGCGGCCGCGCGACCGGGCAGAAGGCTGGTCAGCACGGGGCCGATCCGGCCGAACAGGTCGGGCACGCCCGCGAGGTCGCTGACGATGTAGTAGCCGTCGAGGCGCACGAACGGCAGGAACTGGCGGGCGGCCAGCACATGGTGCAGGACGATCACCACCAGCAGAACGGCCGCCCCGGTGAGGGCGTAGGCCCCAGCCAGGGCCACGATGAAGACGACGTTGAAGTACACGCCGCCCAGGTCCGCCCGCAGGCGGCCGGTACGGTCGAGCCGGTAGGAGTCGTTGAGGTCGCTGAAGAAGACCGGCCAGACCAGGTAGAAGCCCACCCCGACCCGGCCCGGGGAAGCCCCCCCGTAGCGGGCCCCGGCGGCGTGGCCCGCCTCGTGGAACGCGCCGGCTGCCAGCGTGAGGGCGAGGACGAGCGAGGCCGACCAAGGGTCGCCCACGACCGTCGCGGCCCCGGGCAGCGGGGTCGAGCCGAGCAGCAACCACAGGTCGACGCCCACGAGAGCCCCCAAGAAGGCGGCCACGGCCGCCGGGTGGAAGAGGGGGCTGAGGCCGGTGGCGACCCGGTCGACAGCCGCCACGGGCACGACTCCGACCTTGAACAGCGCCCGCAACCGGAGCCGCCGGCGGCCCGCCGGGCCCGAGGTGGGCCCCGACCCCGGGCCCGGCGACGCCTCCGCGCCCGCCCGGTCACCGGCCACCACCCCGAGGGGGCGCAGCTTGTTGTCGAGGAGCCATCCGACGTCGGACGCCCCGACCGGGCGGCCAGCGCGGGCCGACACCCGCCGGGCGATGGTGGCCGCATCGCTCCGGCCGTCGACCTCGGCCGCGATCTGGAACAGCAGGGCGGACACAGCCAGCGCCCGCCCGTCGCCCCGGCGGATGAGCCAGGGCACGTCGAACGAGCCCGAGCCCCGCATCTCGCCGATCAGCTCGACGCCCGGGCCGAGCCGCGGGACGGGTCGGGACATCCCCGGGGCAGGCCCGGCGAGAGGTGCGGCCCCGGCTGGGATGGGCAGCGCCGTTCTCGCCGGGCCGGGTGGTGCCCCGGGGGATCTCACTCCCGGGTGATCAAGAGCCGATGGCCCCTATCAGCCAGTTGGGACCGGACGTGTCGACGTTGACGTTGACGCCGTCGAGGCCGAGCAGGGGTATCCCGAGCAGCGACAACCCGATCAGCAGGTCGCGATCAGGAAGCTCAGACGCGTGCTGGCCCTCCAGCTCTTCGATAGTCATGGCGCCTTGTTCGTGGTTCACTTCGACTCCCTCTCGTGAAAGGACATTGGCCAATACGATCGGGCAGTGCTCCCCGCCGCGCCCGGGTGGAGCCGGTGAACAGGGGCCAGGCCCCCGGTACCGCCGGCACTACCTGGTCAGCACTGCCCCATATGTGCTCTATCGCACTTCGAACCGGCCCGCCAGACGCCAAAAGCTACGGCACACACAGCGTTGCAGAATGACAGGCCCCCAGCCGTCATCGGAAATATAGTGCATGAATCGGCGCCCGTCAGTAGATGCATTTCTCATCTATATCCGAGCCCCCAACCTCGCAAATTGTCAGGTCGTTGTGGAGGGGACGGCAAGCCGGTTCAACCGTCCGGGAGCAGGGGGACAGCCAGGCTGTCGCGCCGGCCCAGCAGGGCGGTGCGGGTGACGGCCCGAGCGCCGAACCGCTCCCTCACGCCGTCGACCGCCGCGTCGAGGGCCGGGTCGGCGCGGGCATCGAAGGGCAGCGTGAGCTGCACGGCTCCGCGGCCGTCGAGGTTGGCCACGGCCACGCCCACCAGGGTCAGGCCGCGGGTCTGGACCATCGCTTGGGAGCCAGCCAGCAGGTCGCGGGCCACGTCGAGCACGACGGCTGTCGAGGCCGTGGCCCGGGCCAGCGTGTGCGAGCGGGTCGCTCGCGTGTAGTCGTCGAAGCGCAGGCGCAGCACGACCGTGCGGCCGGCCCGCCCGCTCGCCCGTAACCGCCGCGTCACCCGGTCGACGAGGACCATGAGGACGGCGTCGACGTCGGCCGCCGACCGGCGCCACGACCGGCCCAGGGCCGACTGGGCGCCTACCGACCGCCTATGGCCGCCGACCACCACCGGCCTCGGGTCCCGGTTGTGGGCCAGGGCGTGCAGGTGCCGGCCCGTGGCCCGGCCGAGCATGGCCACCAGGGTGGCCTCCTCCAGGCCGGCCACCTCGCCCACGGTGGTGATCCCCCGGCCGTGGAGCTTGGCCGCGGTGGCGGCCCCGACCCCCCACAGGCGCTCGACGGCCAGAGGGTGGAGGAAGGCCAGCTCGCCCCCGGCGGGCACGACCAGCAGGCCGTCGGGCTTGCCCACGCCGCTGGCCACCTTGGCCAGGAACTTGGTGGTCGCCACGCCCACGGTGATGGGCAGGCCGACACCTTCCCGTACCCGCCGGCGCAGATCGATGGCGATCTCGACGGCCGGGCCCGAGACCCGACGCAGCCCGCCCACGTCGAGGAAGGCTTCGTCGATCGACAGCCCCTCGACCAGTGGCGTGGTGTCGGCGAACACCTCGAAGACGGCCCGGCTGGCCTCGCTGTAGGCGTCCATGCGGGGCGGGACGACCACCGCGGCCGGGCACAGCCGGCGGGCCACGGCCCCGCCCATGGCCGTGCGCACCCCACAGGCCCGGGCCTCGTAGCTGGCGGCCAGCACCACCCCACCGCCCACGATCACGGGCCGGCCCCGCAGCCGCGGGTCGTCGCGCTGTTCGACCGAGGCGTAGAACGCGTCGAGGTCGGCGTGCAGTATGGTCGGCTCCATCGACGAACGTATGTTCGCACACAGCCCCGGGCCGGCGTCGGGCCGGACGTCCACTGGGGTTCCGGCGTAGACAAGTGGCGATGAGCCGCGCACCAGCGAGCGCGCTGGCGGAACTGCAGGCCGGCGCGCCGGGAGAGGCGTTCGTCGCCGAGCTGGCGCGCACGGTGCGGGCCGTGGCAGTGGCGCGCGGCTTCCCGCCCCCCGACGGTGCCCCTCGGTGGGACGACGATGCGGTGGCCACCGTGGTCTCCGAGCTGCTCACCGACCCCCAGACCCCCCGGCGGCTGGCCGACCTGGCCCTGCACTGTGCCACCGAGCACGCCCTGCGGGCCCGGCTGCAGGGTTGCGTACGCAACTTCCTGGCCGACCTGGGGCGACGTACTCCCGTGGGCAAGCTCGTCGTGCGGGTCAACGAGGTGCTGGGCCAGACCGAGGGCTTCGTCCGCTCCCACGGCCGCTGGGCCCGCACCGACACGACGGCGGGGCCGACCGGTCCGGGCTCGGCCAACCCAGGCTCCGGCGGGACGGGCGGGACCGGCTCCGGCGGGACCGGCTCCGGCGGGACCGGCTCCGGCGGGACCGGCTCCGGCGGGACCGGCTCCGGCGGGACCGGCTCCGGCGGGACCGGCTCCGGCGGGACCGGCTCCGGCGGGACCGGCTCCGGCGGGA
>JBFMCT010000007.1:0-101130 GCA_040754375.1 Actinomycetota bacterium | reverse complement strand
CCGGCTCCGGGGAGACCGGCTCCGGGGAGACCGGCTCCGGGGAGACCGGCTCCGGGGAGACCGGCTCCGGGGAGACCGGCTCCGGCGGGACCGGCTCCGGCGGGACCGCCGGGTCGGGGGCCGGGTCGGGGGCCGGGCCGGGCTCGGCCGAGGCCGTGCTCGGCGGGACTCGTGCCGACCTGGGGGCCGATCGGACCGGCGGGCCCGGCTCGGGGGCCGATCGGTCGGCTGGGGCCAGCCCCGGGGCCGGCGGGACCGGCTCCCCCGCTGCGCCCGGGCCTGACGACCCGGTAGCGCTGGCTGTGGCCTTGGCGGCCGTCGCGGTAGCGCCCGTACCCCGGTGGGGGGCCGGCGCCCGCCGGGCCGGGCCGGTGGCCGACCGGGCGACGATCGTCGCCCTGTGCGGCACGGCCCTCGACGCCGCCGGTGGGGCACTCGCCCCCCGCACGCTGGCCCGGGCCATCGCCGACCGCCTGGGCATCGGCCAGGCCCCTCTGTCCCTCGACGTCGACGGGCTCGACCCCCCCACCCCGACCGCCGCCCCGGGCGACGACGCCACCGGTGACCAGGCCGTACGAGCCATGCGGGCGGGTGAGGTGCTCGCCCGGCTGACCGACCGGGAGCGCCTCTCGGTCGCCTACCCCGAGTACACGGTGCGTGAGCTGGGCCCGCTGCTGGGCAGGGGCCCGTCCCAGGCCCAGACCATCCGGGCGCGGGCGGCAGCCATCATCGGCGGGGAGCTCCAGGGGGACGATGACGGCGAGGCCATCGCCCTGCTGGTCATCGAACTGGCCCGCGAGTGGGCCGAGGGACCGGCCTGGGCGGACACGGGCACGCGGTCCGCCGTACTGGCAGGGCGATGACCAGCGCCGGCCGCGCCCACCCGCTAGACGTCGAGCTGGCCGGTACCGCCGGCGAGGGCGCAGGAGAAGGCCCCGACCCCGCCCGGGTGGCCGAGATCGAGGCCCACGTCGGCGACTGCCTGCCGTGCCACATCAAGCTCTCCCGCCTGCGAGAGGCGGGGCCGGCGACCGGGCCGGTGGAGGCACCCACGACCCCTCCCCGGTTCGCGCCCGTCCCCCACCGCCCGGCCCCAGGACCGCCGTCCCCGGGTCAGCTCAGGCTGGCGTCACCGCCGGATGGCAACCGCCTTCCCGGCGGTGCCGGCGACTTCCTGACCGTGGTGGTGCTGGACGAGCCCGGCGCGGGCGGCGCCGTGGTAGTCGCACCGGTCACCTTCGACGCCGAGGCGGCCAGCCCGGCCGACCCTGTCCTCGACGGCCGGCGGTCGCCCCTCGGCCTGCCCCTCGCCGTCCACCTGTCACTGGCCGCGCCCATACCGGTGACCCGCCTCGGCGACCTCGTCGGCAGCGTCGCACCCGAGCACCTCGGGACCAGCGCGGCCCCGCCCACCGTGCCCCACTCCGGGCGGGCGACGACCTCAGACCTGGACGTCCCGTCCGCGGCCACATCCGCCGTCACGCCCGCCCCTGCGGGTCCGAGCGCCCCGAACGCCCCGAGCGCCCCGGGCGGCTCGGGCCCCGGGACCGTCCCCGCGCCGGGGGCGCCGTCGGCCCGCGATCACGCCGGTACGGGTGCCGACCCCAGCGCCGCCGGGCCGGCCGAGGAACTGCGCCAGTGGCTGGTGGAGGCCATGGAGGCGGTGGGTGCCCCGCCGGCCTACGACGACGGCTCACCCGGGCGGGGAGGCGACGCCCGAACCCCCACGGCCGTCGAGCAGGCACGGGCCCGACTGGCCCACGACCTGAGGACGTGGCGGGGCTCGACGTGCGACGTACGGCCCACTTACTCGTGGCCTGGGGTCGTGGCCGCCGAGCGCCTCGGGTGGGAGCCGCTGCTCACCGTCGACGAGGTGGGGGTGGTGGTCGTCGTGCTGTGGACACCCCACGGCCTGTCCGACGACGCCGACTTCGACGCCGGGCGGTCGGTGCTGACCCGTCTCAACGCCACCGCGCTGGTGGTGCTCGCCCCCGAGGTGAGCGAGCACGCCGAGGTCTTCGACGCGCCCGCCTTGAGCTCGGGGATCACCACCCCCTCGGGCGCCCTCACCCCACCCCGGCCCCTCATCGCCGGCTTGGCGCCGGTCGACGCCCTCGCCAAGTTCCTCGACCAGAGCACAGGAGGCCGGGCCCCCGAACTCGCCAGGCGGGGCGCGGTGCAGCCGCTCCGGCTCGACCGCGTGCTCGACGACGCCGCGTCAGCCGCGCTGGCCGACGCCGCCCGCCAGGCCGGCCGGTTCAAGATCCAGGCCAAGCGCCGGGGCTACGAGGCCGCGTCGCTCGCCCACGACGAGCTGCGAGCCGCCCTGCACCGGGCCATGACGGGCGAGAGCGTCGTCCCCGGCCTCGTAGCCCCTCGTCCCGGCGACGGTCCTGGTCCCGGTGAGGACGCCCACACGTGATCACCCGCATCGTCTTGGAGAACTGGCGGGCCTACCGCAACCTCGACATCGAGGCCGGACCGGGCACCACGTTCCTGGTGGCGCCCAACGGCGTGGGCAAGAGCTCGCTGCTCGAAGCCGTGCGGTGGGCCCTGGCCGCCGCTCACGTCCAGCCCCGCCCGGCGATGGTCCGCCAGGGCCACGACCGGGCCTCGGTCGAGGTCACGCTGGCAACGGCCAAGGGCCCGCTGGCCGTGCGCCGGAGCCTGCGGTCCAAGGGCGCCCGCCTGACCACGGAGGTTTCCGCCACCCTCGCGGGCCTACCGGTGAGCGAGGAACGGGCCATGTCGATCCTCGAGGGGGCCTGGTCGGCCGACGCCCGCTTCGTCTCCCGCACCGCCTTTCTCACCGAGGACCTGCGGCGCGACAGCGAGAGCCCCAACCTGCGGTCCCACCTGTGCCGGGCCTACTCGCTCGACGACCTGGAGGCGGCCATGGCCGAGATCGAACCGGCTCTGGCCCAGGTGTCTCGGGGGTTGAGGTCATCGAGGGCCGAGCTGTCGGCCACCCGGGCCGAGCTAGGAGCGGCCGAGGCCGCGGTCGTCGAGCGGGCGGCGGCCACCGCCGCCGCCCGGGCCGAGGCCGACGGCGCCCGGGCGGCCCACTCCGAGGCCCGGGCCACCCTCGACCAGGCCCTGGCTGCTGCCGGCCACCCCGAGGCGGCCGAGCAGTGGCGACAACGGGAGGCCGAGCTGCGGGCACGAGCCGCGCCCCTCCTCGCAGGGGTTTCCGCCGACCAGCCCCTCACGGCCGCCCTGGCCTCCCTGGAAGCGTCGCTGGTGACCGGTCTCGACGCCGTCCGCGAACGCCAGGCATCGTTGGCCGCCCGCCTCGAAGCGGCCGAGTCGGCGCTGGCCGCCCTGCACGAGGCGGGCGCGAACTGCCCGGTCTGCCTGCGCGAGCTCGACGGCGAGAGCCGGGGCCACGCCGAACAATCCCACCGGGCCGTCCTCGAAGGTGTCCGCGCGGACCTGGAGTCGGTGGCGGCCACGCCCGCAGCCGAAGCCCTGGCGACGGTACGAGAGCTGGCCCGGGAGGCGGCCGGCCTCGGCCCCCCGCCGTCGGCGGGCGGGCCCGTGGCCGGCCCCGTCGTCGAGGCCGAAGCTCTGGCCCGGGCCGCCTTGGAGGCGGCCGTCGTCACCCTGCGGGAGGCCGAGCTGGCCGAGCAGGCGGCTGCCGGCCGGGCCGCCGAGGTGCGCTCGGAGCTGGAAGCCGAACAGGCCCTGGCCGGGCAGTACCGGGCCGAGGCCCTGCTGACGGCTGCTCGCGACGCTCTCGAAGCCACCATCACCACGGTCCTCACCCGCCAACTGGCCCCGGTGGCGGCCGAGGTCAACCGCCGCTGGGAGGCCGTCTTCCCCGACCGCCCCAACCTCCATGTGCTGCCCGACGGCCAGATCTCGCGTGACCTCGACGGTACGCCCTTGGAGTTCGGGGCCTTCAGTGCGGGCGAGCAGACGGTGGCCAAGCTCATGATGCGCCTGACCACCCTGCTCACGACCACCACCGTGCCCTTCTGCTGGGTCGACGAACCCCTCGAACACCTCGACCCCGTCTCTCGCCGGCTGGTGGCGTCCACCCTGGCCCACCTGAGCGCCCCGGGTGGGCTCGAACAGATCTTCGTCACGACCTACGAGGAGCCCCTGGCCCGCCGCCTGGCCGAGCTCCAGCCGGCGCGCGCCCGGGTGCAGTACCTGCGCACGGCCTGACCCGGGCGTGCCCCTCAGTGGGCCGAGGCCGGGACCAGGGCCGCCATCCGCCGCCGGACCTCCGCGATGGCGGCCGCCCGCTGGCTCACGTACCGCTGGGCCTCGACCATGGCCCCGGCCCCCAGGGAAGCCGCCCACTTCGGGTCGCCCAGCAACCGGCCCAGGGCCTGGCCCAGGGCGGCACTGTCGCCGGGCGCGACCAGGAGCCCGGTCCGGCCGGGCACGACGATGTCCCGGATCCCTCCGTGGTCCGTGCCTACCAGCGCGCACCCCACGAGCCCTGCCTCGATGAGCGACATGCCGAACCCCTCCTCGACCAGCGAGGGGAGCACCGACACCGCCGAGCCGGCGTAGAAGGCGGGCATGTCGGCCGGGGCCAGCCAGCCCCGGAACCTGACGTTGCCCGAGATCCCCAGCTCGGAGGCGAGCGCCACCAGCCGCGGCCGCTCGGGCCCGTTGCCGGCGATGTCCAGGACCACGCCGGGGAAGGCTTCGGCCACCAAGGCGATGGCCCTCAGCAGCACGTCGACCCCCTTCTCGGGCTGGAGGCGGGCGGCGCACGTGACCCGCATGGGGTCCCCGGTGACCGCGACGAGCCCGTCGGGGAGAGGCCCGTCCCACCCCACCGGGAACGGGAGCGTCACCACCCGAGCGGGGCGGGCTCCCTGGGAGAGGGAGTACGACCGCGTGAAGTCACCCATCGGGAGCACGAGGTCCGCCTGCTCCAGGGCCTGACCTTCGATCCGCTCGATCCAGCGGGCCCTTGCCTCGGACTTGGTGACGAGCCGCGCCCTCGACGAAGCCCGGCTCTGCACCCGCACGACCAACGGCTGGCTGGCCCGGCGGCTCACCCTGCGAGCCAGGACCACCCCGGCCGCGGACCGTGGAGTGTGGGCCACGAGGACGGTGCCGGTCCTCGCCCGCAGGGCCAACACGGCTTGGACCAGCCAGGCCAGGGGCATGGCGACAACCGACGGGAGCCGAGCGGCCGCCGGGAGGGCCAGGCCCCGGGCCCGGTACCGGGGGTCGCGGGTGGGGCCGGCCCCCGCCCTTCGCAGGCCCCAGTACTCGACGTCCCAGCCCGCCTCCACGACCCACGGGTAGTCGCGGTTCAGCTTCCTGATGGCTTGTTCGAGGCCTTGGGGCGCCCCGAGGTCGGGCGTGAAGATCTCCAGGGAGACGAACGTCACCCGCGCTTTGCCATCCGGACCGACCACGGCAGACCGTAGTGCGTCGGCCGGGCTGGGAAAATGCTTGACCTCAAGCCCACTTGAGGTTTTAAGGTGAGGACAGCGAGCCCCGGTCCGCCGTAGGTACAGGGCAGACCAGCCGGGCCCCGACCCAAGAGGAGAAGCCGAAAGATGCCGACCGACTACGCCGTGACGGCGCGCGGCCTACGAAAGAGGTACGGGCCGACCCAGGCCCTCGACGGGGTCGACTTCGAGGTGGCGACGGGCACGGTGTCGGCCGTGCTCGGGCCCAACGGCGCGGGCAAGACGACCGCCGTGCGGGTTCTGGCCACCCTGACCGACGCCGACGAAGGCCAGGCCACAGTGGCCGGGTTCGACGTGCGCACGCACGGCAACGAGGTCCGGCGGCGGATCGGGTTGGCCGCCCAGGACGCCACCGTCGACCCCCTGCTCACGGGCCGGGAGAACCTGGTGATGCTGGGCGAGCTGCACCAGCTCTCGCGGGGCGCGGCCCGGGCCCGGGCCGCCGAACTGCTGGCCGACTTCTCGATCGAGGACGCCGCCGACCGGGTCA
The DNA here is from genome assembly GCA_040754375.1 of Actinomycetota bacterium. Taxonomy (NCBI): domain Bacteria; kingdom Bacillati; phylum Actinomycetota; species Actinomycetota bacterium. The sequence continues at coordinate 95,196 of JBFMCT010000007.1, read as the reverse complement.
CCGGCGGGTACTCGGGCGGCATGCGCCGGCGCCTCGACCTGGCCGCCACCCTGGTCGGCCACCCCCAGGTGCTCTTCCTCGACGAGCCCACCACCGGCCTCGACCCCCGGGGCCGCAACGAGCTGTGGGCCGTCATCGACACGCTCGTCGACCGAGGCACGACCGTCGTGCTGACCACCCAGTACCTGGAGGAGGCCGAGCGCCTGGCCGACGACATCGTCGTGATCGACCACGGCAAGGTGATAGCGCGCGGCGACTCTCGATCGCTCAAGCGCCTGGTGGGGGGTGACCAGGTGCAGGTGGTCGTGGGCGACGCCGCCCATATCGACATCACCGCCCGGGTGGTGGCCGACGTGACCGGGAACGAGCCCCACGTCGACGTGGCCGCCCGCACCGTCACCGCCCCCACGAGCAAGGGCGTCGAGACCCTCGTGCTGGTGGCCGGCGGGCTCACGGCCGCGGGGGTGGCCGTCGACGACCTGAGCCTGCGCCAACCCACCCTCGACGAAGTCTTCCTCACCCTCACCGGCTCCCCCGCCGACGACCTCGTGCCCCAGGAGGCCTACTCATGAGTGCCGTCACCGTCCGACCGCCGGCCGTCGAGGCGGCCGAGCCCCAGCCCTCGCGCGGCCTGGCCCACGACGTGTGGGTCGTCGCCCGCCGGGGCTTGGTGCACATGAAGCGCCAGCCCGAGGCGCTGGCCGACGCCACCATCCAGCCCATCATGTTCGTGCTGCTGTTCGCCTATGTCTTCGGGGGCGCCATCGGCGTGCCCGGCGACGGCAACTACCGCGAGTTCCTGATGGGCGGCATCTTCGCCCAGACGATCGTGTTCGTCGCCTTCGGGGTGGCCATGTCGATCGCCAACGACCGCAAGAACCAGGCCGTCGACCGCTTCCGGGCGATGCCCATGGCCCGGGGCGCGGTGCTGGGCGGCCACGCCGTGGCCAACCTGTTCAAGTCCCTCCTGCCCATCGTCCTCATGTCCCTGTGCGGGCTGCTGATCGGGTGGCGGGTGCGCAACGGTGTGGTCGACGCGGCCGCCGGCTACCTGCTGCTGGTGGCGTTCGCCTTCGCCATGATCTGGGTTGGGGTGTTGCTGGGCGCGCTGGTCTCGACCCCCGAGGGCGTGCAGGGCTTGGCCTTCGGGGCCCTGTTCCCGCTCACCTTCATGGCATCCACCTTCGTGCCCACCGAGACCATGCCCGGCTTCCTGCGCACCATCGCCGAATGGAACCCGGTCACCACCTTGGCCAACGCCACCCGCATCCAGTTCGGCAACCCCACCTCGCCCACCGGCCCGGGGGACCCCTGGTCGATCGCCAACCCGATGGCCTACTCGCTCATCTGGGTGGTCCTGATCGTGGTCGTGTGCGCCCCCCTGGCCGTACGGGCCTACCAGCGCTCGATCAGCCAGTAGCGACCCCGGGGGCCTCGCCGCCCGGCCTGGTCAGGGCAGCAGGTCACCGGGGTCGGAGGGCACATCGACGGCGTGCTCGCGCAGGGCCACGATGGGCACGATGTCGAGGACCTGCTCGTGGGTCGAGGCCAGCACGACGGGGGCGGCCACCCCGTCCCGGTAGGCCCGCAGCCAGTTGACAGCGGTGACGCACCACCGGTCGCCCGGCACCAGGCCGGGGAACTGGAAGCGGGGCATGGGCGTGGACAGGTCGTTACCGATGCTGCGCTGGTGGTCGAGGAACTCAGCGGTGACGACCGCGCAGATCGTGTGGCTGCCCCGGTCCTCGGGGCCGGTGTTGCAGCACCCATCGCGGTAGAAGCCGGTCAGGGGATCGAAGCCACACGGCTCCAGCTCACCGCCGAGCACGTTTCGATCAGCCATGGGCGGAAGTATCGCCTATGGGTGACCCCACAGCAGGCGGTCGCCCCGATCGTCGTGCCTATGCGTGCAGGCCGCACTCGGTCTTGTCGAGGCCCGACCAGCGGCCCGAGCGGGGGTCCTCGCCGGGGGCGACGGGCTTGGTGCACGGCCAGCAGCCGATCGAGGGGTAACCCCGCTCGGCCAGGGGGTTGACTGGTAGCTCGCGCTCGAGGGCGTAGGCCGCGATGTCGGCGTCGGTCCAGTTGGCCAGGGGGTTGACCTTGACCAGGCCGCGGCCCGCGTCCCACGAGACGATGGGGGCGGCCGCCCGGGTGGGCGCGTCGGAACGCTTGAGCCCGGTGACCCAGGCCAGCTTGCCCTCCAGGGCCCGGTTGAGGGGCTCGACCTTGCGGGCGCCGCAGCAGCCGGCCACGTCGAGCTGCCACAGGTTGTCGGGCTCGACGAGGGGCTTCATCACCCGCAGGTTGAGGTCGTAGCGGCGCCGCACCTCCTCCACGAACCACAGGGTCTCGGCGAAGTGGTACTGGGTGTCGAGGAACAGCACCTCGATGCCGGGCTGGACTGACACGGCCAGGTCGATGAGGACGGCGTCCTCGAACGACGACGCCAGCGTGAGCCGGTCGCCGAAGCGCTCGGCCGCCCAGGCGATGATCTCGCCGGGGGTGGCCCTCTCGAAGTCGTGGGACACCGAGCTGAGCTCCATCAGATCTGTCATGTTGCGCACTCCGAAGCGCCGATGGTGGCGACGTAGGGACCGGTTTCACCGAAGTCGACGTAGAAGTCGGGGCCGTCGTCGGGGGTGGGGAACACGTCGAGCTCGGCCAGCTCGGCCCCGACGGCCTTGGCACCCCCGGCCCGGGCCAGCCAGTCGGGGAACGTCTCGCCCGCCTCCCGCTCACCTGCGAACCGGCCGACGACGGCCACGACGGCCTTGCTCACGTTGCGGGCGGGCAGGCGCATGGCCTTCTGCCCGAACTCGATCTGGGTCTGGCCCACGTGGCCCCCCAGCAGCATGTGGTAGCCGGGGGCGGACACCCCGTGGGCCCGGCGCTCGGCCCCGAAGAAACCGATGTCGCTGATGTGGTGCTGGCCGCAGGAGTTGGTGCAGCCCGAGATGTTGATGCGGATGCCGCCCACCTCGGCCAGCCCGGCCTCGTCGAGGGCCCGGCCGATGTCGTCGGCCAGGCCCCGGCTCTGGGTGACGGCCAGGTTGCAGGTGTCGGCCCCCGGGCAGGCGACCACGTCGCGGGCCATCTCGGCCCCGGGGTCGGCCATACCGAGCGTGTCCAGGCGGAAGTGGAGGTCGAAGAGCTGGCCCTCGGTGAGGCCCCGGAAAACCACGTTCTGGCGGTTGGTGACCCTGACCTCGGCCCCCAAGGCGCGCTGGGCCGCGGCCAGGCCCCGGAACTGGGCCGAGGTGATGTCGCCCAGGCGGGCGAAGGCGATGGCCGAGACGGTGCCCTTGGCCACGCCCCGGACCACGTTGGCCTGCTCCCACACCGAGTAGGGGTCGGCCTCGGCGCCGGGCCGGGGCCGCAGCGTGACGGGGGTGCCCACCGGGGTCGCCTCCACCGAGGTGCTCACGCCCGCGGGGGCGTCACCCTGCTCCCGGACCACTTCGGGCACGCCCGGGCCCGGCCAGGTGGCGCTGGCCACCAGGAACCGGCGCTCCTTGAGCACCCGGGCCCGTAGCTCGTCGATGCCGATGGTGTCGACCAGCCACTTGAGCCGGGCCCGCAGCTTGTTCTCCCGGTTGCCGGACCGGTCGAAGACCCTGAGCACGGCCTCGATGGTCGGCAGCAGGTCCTCTCGGGAGGTGAACTCCTCCAGAGCCTGGGCGGGGTGGGGGTTGGCCCCCAGGCCCCCGGCGATGAACACCCGGAAGCCGGGCTCGACCGACCCGTCCTCGCGGGGCCGGGCCACGGCCACCACGCCCACGTCGTTGAACATGGCCTGGCCGCAGTCGGTGGCGCAGCCCGAGAAGTTGATCTTGAACTTGCGGGGCAGGCGCTGGGCGATGGGCGAGCGCAGGAAGTGGCGGTGGGCGGCCTCGGCCCACGGGCTGATGTCGAGCACCTCGAACGGGCAGGCCCCGGCCAGGTGGCAGCCCTGCACGTTGCGGACCGTGTCGCCGCACGCCTCCCGGGTGGTGAGGCCCACCTCGGCCAGCTCCCGCATCACCTGGGGGACCTGCTCCAGGGGGACGAAGTGGAACTGGATGTTCTGGCGGGTGGTGATGTGGCCCCAGCCCCGGCTGTAGGTGTCGGCGACGTGGGCCAGGCGGTCGAGCTGGTCGGGGGTCAGCGAGCCGTAGGGCACCTTGACCCGCACCATCTGGTTGTGCCCGCCCTGGCGCTGGCCGTAGATGCCGTTGTTGAGGCGGAAGACCCGGAAGACGTCTTCTTCGAGCTCACCGGCCAGGTAGCGGGCGAGCTGCTGCTCGAACTTCTCGATGTCCGCGAGGGCCTCAGGGCTGATCGGGAGCGAGGTTGTGTGGGGGGTGACGGCCATGGCGGCCTCCTCGGGTCGGGGAGCGCGACCACACCGTACCAATTCCTGATTTACCTGATCAACTTTTCCGAGATTTTGGTCCGGCGTGCACGCGGCGCCCCGTTCCGCCATGATTGTGCCCGACCTACCCGCGCCGTAGAGGCCAGCCACCGAGACAAGGAGGGCGCCGCATGGGGGGCGTCGTGATCTGGAAAGTCCTCTGGGACTACCACAAGAAGATCGAGAACCTGCTCAACAGGTACACGCTGGGCGAGCGACAGCTGCTCAACAACATCCTGGAGGAGATCGAGGTCTACGGAGCCGTCGAGGACGAGGTCGTGCTCCCCGTCGTCGCCAGCCTCAACGCCTCGCTGGCCGAGGCCCAGGGTGCGACCCACGACCGCATCAAGGACCTGTCGGCCGACATCCAGAACCTCGACCCGGGTGACCCCGACGAGGCCAAGCTCGTCAAGCGCCTGCAGAAGCAGTTCCTGCTGCACACCTCGCGCGAGGAGCGGGACGTCTTCCCCGTCATCAAGCGCAGCCTGTCCGACGAGCTCTACGTCATGGCCCGGCAGGCGTTCACCGTACGCCAGGAGCTGGTGGCCGCCCGGGGCGGCGTCACACCTCCCGGCCAGTACTACATCGGCCTCCCGACCAGCGGGTGGACGAAGCAGAAGGTCGTCGGCGGCGGCTGGTAGGAGCGGCCAGCCGCTCCCTCTGTCTTGGACGTACTCGTAGTAGTCGGCGACGGGCAGCCAACCGAGAGGTTGGCTGCCCGTGCCGCGTTGGTCACCAGGTCGCCGGCCGCAGGGCCGCCCCCTGACCTGATCGCCGAGCTGCGCACCCGCATCCCCCGGGAGGTGGGTGTGTTGGGCGACGACGACGCCGCCACCCGGCGGGTGGCCATCGCCCTCCACCACGCCGGCCTGCCCGTGACCCTCTACACCGACTCGGCCGGTCCGGCCCCGCACGACATCGCCGTGCGGCCCGTGACCGACCCGGGGGCGCCCATGGAGGCGGCCGGCTCCCTGCTCGGGCTGGTGGGCAACACCCCCCTGGTCCGCCTCGACCGGGTGGGCCGCGACCTTTCGTGCCACCTGCTGGCCAAGTTGGAGCTGCTCAACCCGGGCGGGAGCGTGAAGGACCGTCCGGCCATCGCCATGGTCGAGGCCGCCGAACGGGCCGGCCTCCTGCGCCGGGGCGGGACCATCGTGGAGCCCACGTCGGGCAACACCGGGGTGGGCCTGGCCATCATCGCCGCCCGCCACCGCTACCGGTGCATCTTCGTGATGCCCGACAAGATGAGCCGGGAGAAGGTCGACCTGTTGCGGGCCTACGGGGCCGAGGTGGTCGTGTGCCCCACGGCCGTGGCCCCCGACCACCCCGAGTCCTACTACTCGGTGGCCGCCCGCCTGGCGGCCGAGATCCCCGGGGCCTTCCAGCCCGACCAGTACCACAACCCCGAGAACCCCCTGGCCCACGAGCGCTCGACCGGGCCCGAGATCTGGCGCCAGACGGCCGGCCGGGTCACCCACCTGGTGGCCGGCATCGGCACCGGGGGCACCATCACCGGTGTGGCCCGCGCCCTCAAGGCCCGCAACCCGGCCGTGCAGGTCATCGGGGCCGACCCCGAAGGCTCGGTGTACTCGGGGGGCAGCGGGCGCCCCTACCTGGTGGAGGGCATCGGGGAGGACTTCTGGCCGCCCACCTTCGACCCCTCGGTCGTGGACCGTACGGTGATGGTGACCGACCGCGACTCGTTCCTGACGGCCCGCCGGGTGACCCGCGAGGAGGGCATCCTGCTGGGGGGCTCGGGGGGCACGGCCGTGTGGGCCGCCCTGCAGGTGGGCGCCGAGCTCGGGCCCGACGACGTGGTGGTCGTGGTGGTCCCCGACTCGGGCCGTGGCTACCTGTCCAAGCTCTACAACGACGAGTGGATGGCCGACTTCGGCTTCCTGCGGGCCGGGGGCCAGACGGTGGCCGAGGTCCTGGCCCGCAAGAGCGGCGAGCTGCCCGTGCTGGTCCACGTCCACCCCGACGAGACCGTGCGCTCGGCCGTGGCCGTGCTGCGGGAGTACGAGGTGTCCCAGGCCCCGGTGGTCAAGGCCGAACTGCCCCTGGCCATGGCCGAGGTGGTGGGGGCGGTCCACGACCGGGGCCTGCTCGACCTGGTGTTCCGCGACCCGTCGGCCCTCGACTGGCCGGTGGCCAAGGCCATGAGCGCACCGCTGCCCACGGTGGGCGCGGGCGAGCAGGTCGACCTGGCCGTGGAGCGCCTGGAGGCGGCCTCGGCCGTCCTGGTCGTCGATTCCGGCCACCCCGTCGGCATCCTCACCCGCTCCGACGTGCTCGGCTTCCTGAGCCAGCGGTGACAGGGGCCCGGTGACCGAGGTGCCGGCCGGCGACGGCTTCGAGCACATGGGGTTCGACACCCGGGCCATCCACGTGGGCCAGCCCCCCGACCCGGCCACCGGGGCGGTGGTGACCCCGATCTACGCCACCTCGACGTTCGCCCACGAGGGGGTGGGCCGCCACAAGGGCTACGAGTACTCCCGGTCGGCCAACCCCACCCGGGCCGCCCTGGAGGCGTGCCTGGCCTCGCTGGAGGGCGCCCGCCACGGCTTCGCCTTCGCCAGTGGCATGGCCGCCGAGGACGCCGTGCTGCGGGGCCTGCGCCCCGGCCAGCACATCCTGATCCCCCACGACGCCTACGGCGGCACCTACCGGCTGCTGGCCCGGGTCCTCGACGCCGACATGACCCCCGTCGACCTGGCCGACCCGGCGGCCGTGGAGGCGGCCTGGCGCCCCGAGACGGCCATGGTCTGGGTGGAGTCCCCGACCAACCCGCTGCTGGGCATCGTCGACATCGCGGCGGTGGCCGAGATCGCCCACGGGCGGGGCGCCCTGTGCGTGGTCGACAACACCTTCGCCACCCCGTGGCTCCAGCAGCCCCTGGCCCTGGGGGCCGACATCGTCGTGCACTCGGCCACCAAGTACCTGGGAGGCCACTCCGACGTGGTGGGCGGCTTCGTGGCCTGCAACGACGCCGCCTTGGCCGAACGCATCGGGTTCGTGCAGCGGGCCGCCGGGGCCGTGCCCGGCCCCTTCGACTGCTTCCTGGTGCTGCGAGGGGTCAAGACCCTTGCCGTGCGCATGGCCCGCCACTGCGACAACGCCGAGGCGGTGGTGGCCATGCTGGCCTCGCACCCCGCGGTGGCCAGCGTGCGCTACCCGGGCCTGCCCACCCACCCGGGCCACGACGTGGCCGCTCGGCAGATGCGCCGGTTCGGGGCCATGGTCTCGTTCACGGTCCAAGGCGGCGAGGAGGGGGCGCTGGCTGCGGTGGCCGCCACAAGGGTCTTCACCCTGGCCGAGTCGCTGGGCGGGGTCGAGTCGCTGATCGAGCACCCGGCCCGCATGACCCATGCCTCAGTGGTGGGCTCACCCCTGGAGGTCGACCCCGGCCTGATCCGCATCTCGGTCGGCATCGAGGACACCGGCGACCTGGTGGCCGACCTCGCTCAGGCCCTGGGCTCGCCCCCGGCCTGAGCCCCGGCCCCGACCGGCGCGGGCGCCAGCCAGCGCTCCGCCCAGGCCGACGCCGCCCCGACGACGGCCGCCAAAGCCTCGCCCTTGGCCGTCAGCCGGTACTCGATGCGCATCGGGGCGCACCCACTGACCAGCCGCTCCACGATGCCCTCGGCCTCCAGCTCCTTGAGCCGTTCCGACAGAAGGCGGTCGGAAAGGCCGGGGATCGTCGAACGGACCTCGCAGAACCGCCGGTTGCCGGCCAACAGGGCCCGCACGATGGCCCCCGTCCACCGCCGGCCGATGATCTCGATGGCACGGTGGTAGAGGGGGCAGAACCCGCTCATCTCGCCCCTTGCGTCCATAAACCAAGGCTAATGCCGCGGGCAGCCACCATGCCCCCCCTTCAGCCGACTTCGGCCTCGGCTTCGATCTCGACCTTCCAGCGGGGGTCGGCCAGAGCGGCCACGGCCAAGATCGTGGTCGCCGGGCGGGCCTCGGCCATCACCCGGCCGTGCACCTCCCCCACGGCCGCCACGTCGGCCGCGTCGGTCAGGTAGATACGCGTACGGACGACGTCGGCCACCGTGGCACCCGCCTCGGCCAGGGCGGCCTCGATGATCTCCAGGCAGCGCCCGGCCTGGGCCGCGGGATCGGGGTCGCACGAGCCGTCGGGCCACACCGGTGCGGTGCCCGCGACCAGCACCCGGTCGCCGACCCGCACGGCCCGGCTGAACCCGATCACCGGCTCCCAAGGCGAGCCCGAGCTGACCCGCCGGCGGGGCCGGCCCGGAGTCAACGCCTGTCCTGGGGGCTCTTGGATGCGGCCACCACGTCGGCCAAGGCCTCGTCGAGGTCGGGGTGGCCGAACTCGAAGCCGGCCGCCTCCAGCTTGGCCGGCAGCACCCGCTGGCCTCCGAGCAGCATCTCGGCCACCATCTCGGTGCCGAGCAGGGCGTTGAGGGCGAAGGTGGGCGTGGGCACCACCGCGGGCCGGTGCAGGGCCCGGCCCAGGGCGGCCGTGTAGTCGCGCACCGTGGCCGGGTTGGGCGAGGTGGCGTTGAGCGGCCCGGACAGGCCGTCGTCGTCGATGGCCCGCCGGATGGCGGCCACCTCGTCGTCGATGTGGACCCAGCTCAGCCACTGCTTTCCGCTCCCCCATCGCCCTCCGAAGCCGAGCTTGAACGGCAGCATCAGGCGTCGGAGGGCACCCCCCCAACCGGCCTGGACGATCCCGCTGCGCACGTGCACCACCCGGGTGCCGGCGTCCTCGGCAGGGGCCGTGGCCTCCTCCCACCGGCGAACGACGTCGGCCAGGAACCCGCGGCCCGGCCCGCACTGCTCGGTCAGCGGTTCGTCGCCCCGGTCGCCGTAGTAACCGACGGCCGACCCCGAGACCAGCACGCGGGGCCGGGCGTCGAGGCCGGCGAGGGTACGGGCCAGCAGCGATGTCCCCTGCACCCGGCTGTCGAGCACCTCGCGCTTGTACTTGCCGGTCCACCGGTGGTCGCCAATGCCCGCCCCGGCCAGGTGGACGACGGCGTCGTGGCCCTCCAGGGCGGCGGCGTCCACCGTGCCCTCCTTGATGTCCCAGGCCGCCTGACCGGGCCCGGGCAGGCCCCTGACCAGGCGGGTGACCTGGTGGCCGTCGGCCTCCAGCGACCTGACCACGGCCCCCCCGATGAGCCCGCTCGAACCGCTGACCAGTACCCGCACGTCGCCCGGCCGCCAGTCAGGCGGCCGATACCTGACGGGACTTCTGGATCACGTGGTCGATGATGCCGTATTCCTTGGCCTCCTGGGCCGTGAACCAGCGGTCACGGTCGAAGTCGGTCTCGATCTGGGAGACCTCCTGGCCGGTGTGCAGGGCGATGCGCTCGGCCATGATGCGCTTGGTGTACATGATCTGCTCGGCGTGGATGGCGATGTCGATGGCCGAGCCCTCCATGCGGGCCGAGGGCTGGTGCATCAGCACCCGCGAGTGGGGCAGGGCGTAGCGCTTGCCGGGGGTGCCGGCGCACAGCAGGAACTGGCCCATGGAGGCGGCCATGCCCAGGCAGATCGTGCCCACGTCGCAGGCCACGTACTGCATGGTGTCGTAGATGGCCATGCCCGCCGAGACCGAGCCACCGGGTGAGTTGATGTAGAGGAAGATGTCGCGGTCGGCGTCCTCGCTCTCGAGGAGGATCAGCTTGGCGCAGATGTCGTTGGCGGCCGAGTCGTCGACCTGGGTGCCCAGAAAGACGATGCGCTCCTTGAGGAGCCGGGTGTACACGTCGAAGTTGCGGTCGGCCGGGCCGACCTGGGCCGTTACCGACGGGAGGAGCTGATCGGGCATCATGTCTGCCGAGGGTAGTGGCATCGCTGTTCCAGGGCCGACCGTCCCCCCCGGCACCGGTCCGCCCGCCGACGTAGCCCAATTGGCAGAGGCACGACGTTTAGGTCGTCGTCAGTGAGAGTTCGAATCTCTCCGTCGGCACTAGCCGGTAGGTTGGGGCCATGGCAACGCTCACCTACGTCGTCCCCGGGGTCACCTGCGGGCACTGCAAGTCGGCCATCGAGTCCGAGGTGGCCAAGGTGCCGGGCGTGGAGCGGGTCGAGGTCGACATCGAGTCCAAGCGGGCCGTCATCGACGGCACGGCCTCCGAGGAGTCCGTGGTGGCGGCCATCGCCGAGGCCGGCTACGACGAGGTCCAGCCCGTCACGTGAGGTTGGTTACGGCGACCGGCCGCCGGCGAGCAGCCGCGGTCCTGGCCACGCTGGCATTGAGCATGGGCCTGGCCGCCTGCTCGCAGGGTGGCGGTCGCGCAGGGGAGGCCCAGGTCTCGCCTGACCCCGGGCCCGGCCCGGCCGCCGGCGACGTAGCCACGACCACCACCACGACGACCGTCCCCCCCGGGCCGCCCGAGGCCGACACGTCGTCGCCCGAGGCCCTGGCCGCCCAGTTGGCCCGGGTCGAGACCGCGGTCCGTGACCCGTCCACCCCGGCGGCCGAACTGCCCCGGCTGGGCCACACCCAGCAGCTGGCCACCGTCGCCCTGGCCACCCGCCCGGAGTGGGACGCCCCGGTCCTCGCCGTGGTGCCCCCGGCCGTGCGGACGGCCGTCGAGGCCAACGTGGCCGCCAGCCGAGAGCTACGCCAGCTCGTGTCCAGCGAGCCCCGGGGCCTGCCCGACTGGCAGATCGTGGCCCCGCCCCCGGCCGCCGAGCTGCTGGCCGAGTACAAGGCGGCCGAGGCGGAGATGGGCGTGGGCTGGCCGTACCTGGCCGCCATCCACCTCGTGGAGTCGCGCATGGGCCGCATCCGGGGGGACAGCTCGGCCGGCGCCCAGGGCCCGATGCAGTTCCTGCCGTCCACCTGGGCGGCCTACGGCGCGGGCGGCGACATCCACTCCTACCGGGACTCGATCCGGGCCGCGGCCCGCTACCTGAGGGCCAACGGGGCCCCGGCCGACATGGACAACGCCCTGTTCCGCTACAACCCGTCCAACCGCTACGTGCGGGCCATTCGGGCCTACGCCCGCCAGATGGAGGCCGACGAGCGGGCCTACCTCGGCTACTACCACTGGCAGGTCTACTACTTCGACACCTGGCTGCCCGAGGGCTGGACGCGCCCCTGACGGAGGCCGGCCGGCTCAGGCCGGGAGCCCGCAGGCGTAGGCGAGGGCGACCCGGGCGGGCGTGCCGTCCAGGCCCAGCAGGCCCAGCATCTCGGTCTCCACGACACCTCCGGCCTGGCACCCGCCCAGCCCGTCAGCCGCCAGGCGCAGCGCCAGGTTCTGGGCGGCGTGGCCGACCTCCATGAGAGCGAAGCGCCGGCCCATGGCCCCGTACTTGGCCACGACCCGGTCGGTGAACAGCACGAACACGACGACCACCTGGGGGACGCCCTCCACGGCCAGGTTGAGCGCCCCGCCAGCGCCACGCGGTCAGGACCTCGCGGGCGACGGCCTCGGGCACGTCGACCACCCCGTAGCGCAGGTCGGCGCCCGCGGAGAGCACCAAGGCTCCTTCGCCGGCCTCCAGGGCCCACGCCGGGTCGGGTGCGAGCACCCGAGGCCGCTGGTCCACAGCCGCGGCCTTACCGGGGCCGGGGCCGGCGCCGGCCCGCCCGGCGCCGCTGCTGGCCCGCCGGATCAGGGAGCGGGTTCATCGTCGGTCGGCGGCACACGGGGTGCGAGGACGGCGGCCAGGGCACGAAAGGCGCGGCCCCGGTGGCTGATGGCCTGCTTGTCGGCCAGGGTCATGTCGGCGTAGGTGCGGCCGCCCGAGCCGTCGGGCACGAACACGGGGTCGTAGCCGAACCCTCCCTGGCCCCGGGCCGAGCCCGCGATGTGACCCTCGACGCACCCCTCGGCCACGACCTCGCGGCCGTCGGGCCAGCACACCACGGCCACCGTGCGGAACCGGGCGCGCCGGGCCTCGTCTCCCACGGCGCCGACGCCCTCCAGCTCGGCCAGCAGCTTGGCCACGTTGTCGGCGTAGGTGGCGCTCTCGCCCGCGTAGCGGGCGGCGTACACACCCGGCCGGCCGTCGAGGGCGTCGACCTCCAGGCCGGTGTCGTCGGCCACCGCCGGCTCCCCGGCGGCGGCGGCCACGGCCAGGGCCTTGAGGCGGGCGTTCTCCTCCAGCGTCTCGCCCGTCTCGTCGACATCCCCGACCTGCGGCGGCCGGGCCACTACCTCGACGCCGGTGCCGGCCAGCAGGTCGGCGATCTCGGCTGCCTTGTCGGGGTTGGCGGTGGCCAGCACGAGCCTCACGAGCGTCACCCCCGGGGCGGCGGGGGCGAAGAGAGCACCTCGGTCTGGGCGTCGAGGATCTGGGCGATGCCGTGCTCGCCCAGGCCCAGCAGGTCGTCGAGCTCGGAGCGGCTGAAGGCCAGCCCCTCGGCCGTCCCCTGGACCTCCACGTAGCGGCCCTCCGAAGTCATCACCAGGTTCATGTCGACCTCGGCCTTGACGTCCTCGGTGTACTGCAGGTCGAGCATGGGCACGCCGCCCACGATCCCCACCGACACGGCCGCGCAAGCCGCGGTCAGGGGGTGGGACAGGATGCGGCCCGACTTGACCAGCCGGGTGAAGGCGTCGTGTAGGGCCACGTAGGCCCCGCAGATCGAAGCCGTCCGGGTGCCCCCGTCGGCCTGGAGCACGTCGCAGTCCAAGATGACCTGGCGCTCCCCCACGGCCACCATGTCGGTGACGGCCCGTAGCGAACGGCCGATCAGCCGCTGGATCTCCTGGGTGCGCCCCGACGGCTTGCCCCGGTTGACCTCACGGTCGCTGCGGTCGGGGGTGGAGCCGGGCAGCATCGAGTACTCGGCCGTCACCCAGCCCTTGCCCTGGCCCCGCAGCCACGGGGGCAGCCGTTCCTCGACCGAGGCCGTGCACAGCACCCGGGTACGTCCCATCGAGACCAGGACCGACCCGGGGGCGAACTCGGTGTAGTCGCGCTGGAACGACAGCGGGCGCAGCTCGTCGGCCTCCCGGCCGTCGACCCTCACAGTTCCCAGCTCCGGCCCACGGCCGCCAGCTCCACGTCCGCCCCGAACGCCTCCGCGCCCTCCCGCCGGGCCTGCTCGGGTTCGAGCGTCGCCCACAGATGGGTGAGCACGAGCTGCCGGGCGCCGGCCGCCCGGGCCGACTCCCCGGCCTGGCGGGCCGAGAGATGGTCCATCTTGCCCTCCATCGAGCTAGGGATGGTGGCCTCGCACAAGGCCAGGTCGAGACCGTCCCCGAGCGCTTCGAGCGACCATCGCGGCCCGGTGTCGGCCGAGTACCCCAGGACCGGGCCCCCGCCCACCGAGCCCTCGACCCGCACGGCCAGTGTCTCGGGAGGGTGGTCCGTCCGGGAGAAGGTCAAGGCCAAGGAGCCGACCTCGACCCGGTCGCCCCCGGTCACGTCGCGCCAATCGACCCACGGTGACATGTCGGCGTAGACGTGCCGGCGCAGGCCGGCGGGGGCGTAGACGGGAAAGTCCCGCCGTTCGAGAACGAAGCGCAGCACGGTATGAAGGCCCTCCAGGTCGGTCCAGTGGTCAGGGTGCTCGTGGCTGAGCACGACGGCGTCGAGGTCGGCCAGGTCGATGTGGCGCTGGAGGTTGGCCAGCGTGCCCGAACCGGCGTCCAGCCACAACCGGGTCGAGCCGTCCTCGACCAGGTAGCCGCTGCACGCCCCGCCCGGCCCCGGGAACGACCCCGAGCAGCCGAGCACGGTCACCTTCAGGCCCACGTCCACGCCTCCACCCCGTCGAGCTCGGGGCCCAGCAGGCGGGCCCCCAGCGCCCTGAACCATGCCACGTCGCCCGAGGACACGAAGCGGTGCGACCCCCCGGCCGCCCGCCCCGACCCCAGCCCCGTGGCCTCCAGCACGGCCCGCACCTCGAAGGCCGTCTCGTCGGCCGACGAGACGAGCACGACCTCGCGGCCCACCACGTCGGCGATGGTCCGGGCCAGGAACGGGTAGTGCGTGCAGCCCAGCAGCAGCGTGTCGACGCCGGCGGCGCGCACCGGGGCCAGCAGCCGTTCGGCCAGCACGAAGGCCTGGTCGCTGGCCGTCTCGCCCCGTTCGACCAGTTCCACGAAGCCCGGGCAGGAGGCACAGGTCAGCGAGACCGAGGGTGCGACCTCGGCCATGGCCGTCTGGTAGGCGCCCGAACCGATGGTGCCCACCGTGCCGATCACCCCCACCCGCCCGCTGGTGGTGGCTTTGACGGCAGCCCGCACCCCGGGCTCGATGACCCCCACCACGGGCACCGGGCAGTCCTTGGCCAGAACCTCGAGGGCGGCCGCGGTGGCCGTGTTGCACGCCACCACCAGGAGCTTGACCCCGATCTCCCCGCACAGCAGGTCGGCGATCTGGTCGGCGAAGAGCCGCACCTCGTCGAGGGGGCGGGGGCCGTAGGGGTAGCGGCCGGTGTCCCCGAAGTACACGAGGTCCTCGCCCGGGAGGAGGTCGATCACGGCCCGGGCCACGGTCAGTCCCCCAAAGCCGCTGTCGAACATGCCGATAGGCCGGGGGTCGGCGGCGGCCGGGCGCCCACCCATCAGAAGTAGACGATCCGCGAGGCCCTCTCGACCACCTCGTCGAGGTCGTCGGTCCAGGCCCCGGTGGTCAGGTACTTCCAGCCGCCGTCGGCCAGCACGACGACGATCACGCCCCCGGCCGCCAGCTCCCGGGCCACCTTGGCCGCCCCGGCCATGGCCGCGCCCGACGAGATGCCGGCGAAGATGGCCGCCTCGGACGTGAGCCGGCGCGTCCACTCGATCGACTCCCGGGGGCGGACGATGACCTTGCGGTCCAGCACCTCGGGGTCGAAGATGGGCGGGACGAACCCGTCGTCGAGGCTGCGCAGGCCCTGCACCAGCTCGCCCGCGGGGGGTTCGACGGCCCACACCTGCACGGCCGGGTTCTGCTCTTTGAGGTAGCGGCCCGCGCCCATCAGGGTGCCGCTGGTCCCCAGCCCGGCCACCAGATGGGTGACGTCGGGGCAGTCCCGCCAGATCTCGGGGCCCGTCCCCCGGTAGTGGGCGGCCACGTTGGCCGGGTTGCCGTACTGGTAGAGCATGACGACGTCGGCCATCTCCTTGGCCAGCCTCTCGGCCATACGCACGGCCCCGTTGGACCCCTCGTCGCCCGGGGAGGCGATGACCTCGGCCCCGAAGATCTCCAGGAGCTGGCGGCGCTCGGGCGAGACGTTCTCGGGCAGGACGATGCGCAGCCCGTAACCCCGTACCCGGCACACCATGGCCAGCCCGATGCCGGTGTTGCCCGACGAGGGTTCGAGGATGGTCTGGCCCGGCCTCAGGGTGCCGTCGGCCTCGGCGGCGTCGACCATGGCCACGGCGATGCGGTCCTTGACCGAACCGCCGGGGTTCTGGCCTTCCAGCTTGGCCAGGATGCGCACGTCGGGGCGCGGGCTGAGCCCGCTGACGTCGACCACCGGGGTGTTGCCGATGAGGTCGAGGACCGACCGCACTACGGCCATGGGCGAGGTGGCGCCAGGCTCGCTAGCCGCCGGCCACGGCCGGCAGCACCGAGATCACGTCGGAGTCGCCCACCGGGGTGGCGAGTTTGTCGAGGTAGCGGACGTCTTCGTCGTTGCGGTAGACGTTGACGAAGCGGTGCAGCTTGCCGTCATCGGCCACGAGGTGGCCGGCCAGGAGCGGGAACTGGCGGACGGCGTCCTCGAACACCTCCCCCACGGTGGAACCGTTGGCCGTGAACGACGACTGGCCGCCGGCGTACTGGCGCAGGACGGTGGGAAGGCGGACTTCGGCTGCCATGGCGCCCGATCCTACCGGCCGTCGACCGTCACCGGCTCCTCGGTGATCTCCCCGTCGACGATCCGGAACGAGCGCACGACCGGCTCGGGGTGGCGCAGCGAGACGATCACGTAGTGCCAGGCCGGGTCGGGGGCCTGGGCCACGTCGGTGGGCGAGGGCCAGGCGTCGGTGTGGGTGTGGGAGTGGTAGACGCCGCAGATGCGTAGGCCCCGGCCCTCGGCGTCGCGGTCGGCCCGCAGGTGGTCGAGGGGGTGAACCTCGTAGACCCGGGCCGAGGCGGCCGCGTTGCGGCACGGGTAGACGGCCGTCACCCGGTCCGAGGCGGCGCCCGCGGCGCCCGTTGCGGCCAGCAGCCCGCACGCTTCCTCGGGCAGGCCGTCGAGGGCGTGGGCCACGATGGCCAGGTAGTCCGTGTAATCGAGCGTGAGCATGGGGGGGCCGAGGGTACCGTCGTTGCCATGGCCAAGGGTCGAACGTCGCCGCCGCCGTCCACGGCCCACAAGCCCGTGAAGGTCGTGGCCAAGAACCGCCGTGCCCGCCACGACTACGAGGTGCTGGAGACGGTCGAGGCCGGGATCGCCCTGGTCGGCACCGAGGTCAAGTCACTGAGAGAGGGCCTGATCCAGCTCAAGGACTCCTACGCCCGGCCCGAGGGCGGCGAGCTGTGGCTGGTGGGCGTGCACGTCTCGCCCTACGCCCAGGCCGACGGGTTCGGCGGCCACGAGCCCGAGCGGCGCCGCAAGCTGCTCCTGCACCACCAGGAGATCGAGGAGCTGACCGAGCGGGTGAAGCTCGAGTCGCTGACCCTCGTGCCCCTGTCGGTCTACTTCAAAGACGGGCGGGCCAAGGTCGAGCTGGCCTTAGCCCGGGGCCGCCGCCGCCACGACAAGCGCAACGCCATCGCCACCCGAGACGCCAACCGGGAGGCCGAACGAGCCCTGCGCTCGCGCAACCGGGAAGGGCCGGTCGCCCGGGGGCGTTTACACTGACCACAGACATCTAACACGGGGGTGCATGGTTTCGACTTCGGTCGTCGAGGTGGGAGAAGCGAGCCGTGGTCTCCGGAGCCACGTTAAAGAGCCGGAACAAAAATACAAACGCCGACAACCAGCCGGCACTTCTCGCGGCCTAAACAACCGTGAGACGTTCGACCGGGCCCAGCCCTGCGGTCCGGCCCCGAACGTCATCTAGCAGGGCTTACCCGGTGAGCGACGTCAGCGAGCTCCGCCGGGGACACTTCAGTTGACTGGGGCAGTCGCCCGGCGCCGGTGACGTGCGACCGCCCGAGACCCATCCACCGGCTGCGCTCGGAGAAGACCCATCAAGGCTCTGAAGGACGAGGGTTCGATTCCCTCCACCTCCACCAACCAACCAACCAACCAACCAACCAACCAACCAACCAAACCAACTCACCCACTTCATTCATTCATTCGGGGTGCGCGAGCGGGCCAATCGCAGGGCGACGAACACCACCCAGGCGTGGACGATCGTGAGACCGGCCCGTTGCAGGGCCCCAGGGGCCACGGTCCCGATCACGGACGCCAGCAGGCAAGCAAGCCCAGCAATGCCGACCGCCATCGACAGTCGGACAGGCACCGGTAGGCGCGCCCCGCGGGCGGCCAGCATGGGCACGGCGGCAAGGCTGGCGTAGCCGGCGACGGCGAGGACGCCGTGAAGGTCGTCGACTGCCGCGGTCCAGCCAAGGGGTGTGGCGGCCACCCCGATGGTGGCCAACCCGGTGACCATGGCCGCCGACGCCGCCCACCGGCCCCCGGCCGACTGCCTGACGGCAGCCGCGAACATGAGCATCCCGGTCCCCAGGACCACCAGCGCAGCGCTCACAGGCGCCCGGGTCGAGGCTCCCACCGCCGCCAGCCGGCTGATGGCTTCGTCGGCCTGGGAGTAGCCGTCCTCGACCGTGCCCGCCACCATCCAGGCGAAGACGAAGACCGTCGGGCCGACGACCCCACCCCATGCCCACCTGCTCTCAGCCATGCCGGCCGATCATCGCCGACTGCGGCAGCCACAGCGCCCGAGCACATGGGTATGCTGATATGCATGCGCACGACCATCAATCTGCCTGACGCTCTGGCCGAGGCCGCCAAGGCCAAGGCAGCGGCCGAGGGTAGGACCTTCACCAGCGTCGTCGAAGAGGGTCTCAGGACCGTGCTCGCGGCCCAGCCGGCACACGACCCGATCGTGCTTCCGGCATATGGCCGCCCGGGCGGGAGGGTGCTCGTCGACGTCGCCGACCGGGACTCGCTGTGGGCCGCCCTTGAAGGCGACGACCCTCGTTGATCGTCCTGCCCGACGTGAACGTGCTCGTCTACGCCTTCAGGCGGGAGCACGCGCTCCACGAGAGCTACGCCGCGTGGCTGGCCGACCTCCTGGGCGGAGCGGACGAGGTCGGCCTCTCCGAGGGCACGCTGACCGGCTTTCTCCGGATCGTCACCAGCCCCCGCATCTACGAAAGCCCCGCACCCACCCCGGTGGCGATGGCTTTCGTCGACGCCGTACGTGCTTCGCACCGGCGTCGCTGGGTCACGGTGACCGACGCCGTTTGGGCTGCCTTCTCGAAGTTGGCAGGGCCTGATCAGCAGGTCAGGGGCAATCTCGTGCCCGATGCATGGCTCGCCGCCCTCGCTCTGGCCAACGGGTGCCGGGTGGCCACCGCCGACCGCGGCTTCGCTCGCTTCGACGGCCTCGACTGGTTCGACCCGGCACGCCCCGCTTGAAGCCGGTGGCGGGCGTGGAGGGCCTTTGGATCGCCAGCGGCCTTGCGCACGGCCAGGGCCGGCCATGGGCGTACGATCACATCGTGAGC
Organism: Actinomycetota bacterium; assembly: GCA_040754375.1. Classification (NCBI taxonomy): domain Bacteria; kingdom Bacillati; phylum Actinomycetota; species Actinomycetota bacterium. The sequence goes on along the minus strand of JBFMCT010000007.1, from coordinate 76,226 downwards.
GACCAGCCTGCCGACGACCCCGGCGACCAACCGTCACCCGAGCCCACGCCCCCGGTAGAGGCGGTGCCGGCGGCGGTGACCACGGCCCCGCGGGCGAAGACCTTCCGGCGCACGATGTTGTCGACGGGGTTCAGCGACGTGCCGGGCAAGACGTGTGCCGTCTGCGGGTTCGAGGGCTTCCGCTGGCAGGCGGCCTGCCCCAACGGGCACCCTCTGGGCTGAAGGCCCAGCCCGGCGCAGGCGCTCGGCGGGTCATGGGTCGAGGTCGAAGGCGATGGCGTGGGCGCTGGTGCCCCAGTGCTCGAGGTCCGAGGAGCCCGGGGACTGGTACTTGGCCAGGAGCAGGCGGCGGGCCAGGACGTCCTCGTCGGAACCGGGCTCCAGGGCCCGGGCCTCGGCCCGGTGCTCCACGGCACCGATCCGGACGGTGCAGGAGGGCCGGCGCCCCAGGTTGGCGACGGTATCGGAGCGGGGCGAGGTGAGGACGTAGAGCACCGGCGCCGCCGGTGAGGCCGCGAACCAGATCTCGATCGTATGGGCCCTGCCGGTGCGCCGGCCCGTGCTGGTGACGTAGCAGAACGCATCGGCCGCGCCCTCGACCGGGGTCACCGCCGGCTCCCGCCCTCGGGTTGGCAAGCCACGCCCAGAGCGTCGCCGGTGGCCGCCCGGGCCGCAAGTGGCCCCGTCCCCGGCGAGGTCACGAGGTCTTCGGAACCAGACACGACCCCCCGAGCCGGTCGGGCTACCGGGCCCGGGCCGCTCCCAGGTCGCGCAGGTCGACGACCGCTCCGTTGTCGAGACCGGCGTCCAGCAGGGCCCAGATGTCGCGGGCCACCGCCTCGGCCGGGGTGAGCTTGCCGGCGGCGTGCAGGTCGACGAACTTCTGGCGGGACGGGAACTGGTCCTCGGTCGTCGATCGCAGCTGGGCCTGCATGCCGGTGTCGACGGTCCCAGGGGCTACCGAGACCACTCGGACCCCGCCCCGGACGTCCTGCTCGGCCCCGGCGTTGCGCACCCACTGGTCGACGGCCGCCTTGCCGGCCCCGTAGGAGGTCCATCCCGGGTAGACGCTCCTGGCCGCCCCCGAGGTGATCATCACCAGGTGGCGGTCGGCCGTCACCGGTCCGGCGGCCGCCAGGAAGAGCTGGCCCAGCACCTGGGGGGCGGCGCTGTTGAGCACTACGTTGGCCCGGTAGGCCGCGGGGTCGACGTCGGCTGCGAAACCGATGGGCTCCAGGGTGCCGGCGGCGTGCACGAACACGACCCGCTCGCCCACGAACGATGCCAGCTCCCGGCGGAACGACTCGCCCACGGCCGTCCACGACGCCGGGTCGGACAGGTCGGCCCCGAGGTGCTCGGTGCCCTCGGCCGGTCGGCGGTTGATACCGATGATCCGGGCTCGTTCCCAAGGGACGCTACCGACGAGCGCCCGGCCGATCCCGCTCGAGGCCCCCGATATCCAGATCAGCGCGTTGGTCATGCCCCACGCTTAGCCCATCTCGGGCCGGGCGATCACCTCGGCCGGCCGCGAGCGATCCCGGCCGAGCACACCCAGGACCGGCCGTCGACCGGATTGGTTCAGGACTAGCCGGGTTGGGAGGCCAGCCGGGCGCTGGCCGTCTTCAGGTGGCGGGCCAGGAGCTCGAGGTGGGGCGAGGCGGTCACCGACGGCAGCCACACGGCTTCGAAGCGCAGCATGGCCGCCTGGCCGTTGCCCAGCAGCAGCGGCCGGCCCAACCCCGGGTCGCTCAGCTTCGATTGCGGCAGCAGGGCCGAGCCGACGCCCATGGCGGCCCACTCCTCCAGCACCTGGAAGCTCACCGACTGGCCGGGGTAAGGCTCGAGGGCGAGCCGGGCGGCCCGGAAGAGCTGGCGGGTGCGGATGGTCAGCCCGCAGCCGTCGTGGACGAGCAGGAACGTGTCGCGGGCGACGTCCCGCAGGCGCACCGGTTCGTGGCTGGCCCCGGGGCCGGAGACCTTCCCGCTGGGCAGGTAGACGAGGCGGTCCTCGTAGAGCCGGGCCCGTTCCAAGGCGGTGCCCCGGATCTCGTTGGGCCCGAGCTGGAAGTCGAACAGGCCTTCCTCCAGCGCCACCCGGGGGCTGATGCCTTTGAGCTGCTCCAATACGACCTGGACGTTACGGTTGGCCTCCCGGTAGGGCGCCAGCACTTGCTCCAGCCGTCGCCCGTCGACCAGGGGGCACACGCCCAGGCGGGCCACCTTGAGGTCGGGGTCGATGCAGCCCTCGGCGGTCCGCCGCAACTCGGCCTCGGCTTCCAGCAGCTTGCCGATGACGGGCAGCATGCACCGCCCGAAAGGGGTCAGCGCCACCGACCTGGTGGTCCGGACGAACAGCCTCTGGCCCAGCTCCTTCTCGAGCATGGCTATGCCAGAAGACAGGGTGGACTGCGTCACGTAGCAGCGCCGGGCGGCGGCCGTGAAGGTGCCCGCGTCGGCCACCGCCTGGGCAAAACGGAGCTGGTTGAGGTTCATCGAGGCGGTCCCACTTGCACGTCGCTGGCATTCCAGTGCCGGCTAACAATGCCGGCCTCCCATCTTGCGCCCGCCGACGGCCGTTCCGCCAGCGAGCCCATCGAGAGAAGCGATCAGTCAGATCGACATAACGAATGACTCGATCACGACCGTCGTATTGCATTCAACACCTTGGAGACCGAGACTTCAGGGCGCGGCTTGGCAGGACCTCCTTCTGCAGTGGCGGGGGCGCTGGGTTCGCACGCAGTGTCATCCAAGGGGGAGAAAAACGCACATGAGAAAGTCGCATCGGGCCGCCACCGCCCTGGTTTCCGGGGGTCTGGCTCTGGCCCTGCTTCAGGGGGTGGCACCGGCCGCCGAGCCGCCGGTCTTCACCCAACCGGTCCAGACCACCAAGGCCGACCTCGACCCGGGCCGCCTCTACTCGAGCCCGTCGTTCGCCATCGACCCGTCCAACCCCAAGCGCATGGTGGCCGGCTTCGCCGACCTGCGCACCCGGCGGTGCGGCGTGGTACGGACCACCGACGGTGGCAACACCTGGACCAGGCCGGACGCATCACCGGGCACGGCCGACTACCCGTTCTGCTCGCAGAGCCAGGGCGGGGTCATCCAGGCCCCGATGGCCTTCGGCGGCGGCAACACCGTCTACATGGCCGTCAACGGCTGGGGCGCCGAGGAAGCGGCCCGGGCCGGCGGCGCCGTCATGGTGGCCCGCTCCACCGACCTGGGCGACAGTTGGGAGACGGTCGTCGTCCGCACGTCGCGCGGCAAGACGGGTGAGGACGCCGAGAACCTGAGGCCCATCCAGAGCATCGCCGTCGACCGCAAGAACGGCACCAACGACGTCGTCTACATCATGTTCGCCATGACGCGACCGGGCCTCACGGGCGCCAACGCCGTGCCCGCCCAGCCCATGGTGGCCGTGTCCCGCGACGGTGGGCGTACGTTCGACGGCGGCAACAGCCTCGTGGGCGACCTGTTCGAGAGCCAGGCCATACGTGACCAGGCCCGTTCGGCGGCGACCACGACCACCTTGGCTCCCAACGCCACGACCACGTCGACGACCACGCCGCCGGCCGGTTCACGGGCCGCCACTCCCGACCAGGCCGCCAACTTCGGCTCGGCCGGCAGCCGCAACGGCATGATCGTGCGGGTCGACGGCCGGGGCAACGCGTACGCCACCTGGCCCACGGGCGCCGCTCACCAGAACCCCAACCCCCCGGGCGGCCTGGCCCTCTCCAAGTCGACCGACGGCGGCCAGACGTGGACGACCCAACTCGCCATCCCCTTCAGCTACGAGAACGCCACCGGCGGCCCGGCCGGGTCCTACCCGCAGATGGGCGTCACCCGTGAGGGCAGCATCCACATCGTCTACAACCGCAACCCCACCCCCGAGCTCGTCGGCCACAGCGAGGTGTACCACCGGGCCTCCTACGACGGCGGCGCCACGTGGACCGAAGCCCGCAACCTCACCGACGACGACCCCAGCATCTACGCCGGTCAGTACTTCCCCAACATCAACATCGCCCCCAACGGGCGCATCGACGTGGTGTGGTGGGACACGCGAGAGACGCCGGGCATGCGGTCCAACGACGTGTTCTACACGTACTCGACCGACGACGGCCGCACCTGGAGCGCCAACCAGCGGGTGACCGACCGCACGGTCGACCGCCGCCTCGGCATATGGGGGCTGAACTACGACATCGCCTCGGCCCCGGGGGTGGGCTCGGCCAACGAGTATGCCGTGTTCGGGTGGGACGACACCCGTAACTCCGACCCGGCGGTGGCCGACAACGCCTACCTGGGCGGCGGCCTCCAGGACCTGTACATCGCGGCCGCCCAGTTCGAGCCCCTCGGCGGGGGCGCGTCCAAGACGGCCAAGATCATCCTGGCCGGCACGATCGGGCTCCTGGCCGTAGGCCTGGTCCTCGTCCTCGCCTCCATGGTCACCCGCAAGTCCAGCCCGGCCCCGACCGGGGGCAAGGCGGCCAAGGCAACCGATACCAAGAAGGCCCCGGCCAAGACCAGCTGACCCTGGGCCCTGACGGCCCTGACGGCCCTGACCCCGCACACGACATTGCCCGCCGGCCTAGCCCGGCGGGCAATGTCGCGCCTGGCCCGGGTTACCGGCCGGGACGGACGAACAACTGGTCAGCCAGAACGGCCGTGCCGGCGGTGGCGGGGGCGACTGTCAGCCGCAGGGTGACCGCAGCGCGGTGGACGGCGGTCCGGGCTGAGAGGGCCCGGTAGGCGCCGTCGCTGCTGTCCACCACCACCGAGGCCGTGGCCAGCAGCGAACCAGACGAGTTGTACTGGTCGAGAGTGAGCGCGACCCGGCCAGTCACCGGGGAGGACCCGAAGCCCATCGGGGGCGTGGTGCCCGACTGGCGGACGGCCACGTGGCCACCCCAGTCCACGGCGGCCAGCGAGCGGGGCGCCACGGCCACGTCCTGGAAGACGTCCCGGGAGAGGGCGAAGTAGCAGCCGCCGTCGCTCGCCCAGTTGCCGTCCCGCCAGATGGCGAACGACGACGCCGGAGCCGAGAGGTCGGCCAGGGCCCAGGGGGCGGCTTCGACACACCGCCAGCCATCCCCGTTGGCCAGCAGGTTGAACGCCAGCTTGAACAGGTAGACACCCTGCACACGGTCGCTCGATCGCCGGTAGAACCAGGCGTAGGTCTCGCCCGAGCCGGGGTCGACGAGCATGCCCGAGTAGGACGGCGAGCAGCGCAGGCTGTAGACCTCCTCGGAGGGGTCGGGCTGCTGGGAGTAGAAGACCGGGTTCTCCCGGCCCGGCCGGGTGGGCTGGGACCAGGTCGTGGCCGCCGGGCTGGAGGCCCGCAGCAGGCCGAGGTCCATAGCCGACGCCAGCACGCACCCGCCCGGCCCGTCGGAGGCCTCGACCAGGTTGTAGTACATGCCGTCCGAGGGGCTACGGACCACAGCCCCGCCGCCGCCCCCGATCTGGCGGGAGTGCCAACCGGGGACCGGTTCGCGCCAGCCGGCGACGTCGTCGCGGTCGAAGATGGCGTCTCCCGGCAGGTTGGTCCCGGTGGCCACGAAGGTGCGGAAGTCCCGGGTCTTGACGATCGACTGGTACTGGAGGCCACCGGGGTCGACGGCGTGCAGGTCGACGAAGGCCCAGCCCGGCTCGGACGGGACCGTGAACATGCTGGGCGTGCCCGGCTGCCCTACCCGGCCCGGGCCCCCGGCCAGGCGGGAGCAGTCGTCGGCCGGCTGGTCGCAGATCTCCACGAAGGGGTTGTAGCCGCCCGGGTAGTCCCCCATGACGGGCTCGGCCGAGACCGGCACCCAGGTCCCGAGGGTCGGGTCAGGGCTGGGGTTGCGGGCCGCGCAGATGTTCCACAGCTCGCCCCACGGCCCGGGGGCAGCCGGGTCCGACCGGCACTGGAACAGGTAGAACCACTGGGCGCCGTCCCAGTGGGCGTCGCCGTCGGTGGCGTCACAGGCCCACGGTGTCCCCGGTTCGGGCGTGACCACCCGGGCCACCGGCCCCCACGTCCGGCCCCGGTCGGTCGACCGGCGCACGACCGTGCCCGACGACGGGAAGACCGAGCAGCCGGGCGGGTTGACGATCGTCCGGTAGAACCAGTACCAGGCCCCGTCAGGGCCCACGTCGATCATGGTGCCGGCCCCGAAACCGCCGTCGCCGGGCAGCAGCTCGTAGGCCTCCTTGGGGTAGAAGGCGGCCATCTCCCAGTCGGCTGTACCCGCCCAGTAGTCAGCCAGGGTGGCCGGGGCGGGGACCGTTGTCCGGGAGGGCGGGGCGGCCGACGAGGGGGCGGGGACCAGCAGGGATGTGACGAGCACGCAAGCAGTGGCGGCACCCAGCACCGTCCGCCCTGCCCGCGCCAGCGGCGAGAGTTCCATGCCCGTGCCATCGGCCCCGGGACACCGCCCGATATGGGCCCTTCGGCCCAATCGGTGCGGGAACGAGGCCCACCAAGAGCAAACCCGCGCGGGAATCGTGGGCGAAACGCCCACGATTCCCGCGCGGGTTTCGTGGGGTGGGGGGCGTCAGCCGGGTACGGGGGCGCCCACCAGTTCGGGGCGGTAGACCGAGGACGGCTCGGGCACGGTCAGGTCCCGGGCGGCACAGAGGAACTCCAGGGTCGTACGCCACTGGGCCTCGTCCATGGTCCCCACGGGTACGCCCGTGAACACCAGGTCCTCGAGGATGTCCCAGCTCTCGGGGGCGTCCTCGCGGAGGTCGTCGGTGTAGCGCTCGGACATGGCGTCGAGCCCGGCGTCGGGCTGGCGCCGCTGAGCCTCGAGGGCGGCGGCTACGGCCGCTCGCACCTGGCGCACGAGGGTGTCCGAGGCGGAATCGGCGGCCACCAGCCCGCTGCCGTACACGTCGTCGCGACCCACCCGCACGGCCCGCAGGTCGACCCCGGCCTGGCGCCGCCGCCGGGGCAGGGCGTCGACCAGGGCGACGATGGCGTCCACCTCGCCCCGGCCCAGGGCGGCCCGGGCCTCGGCCCCGTCCATCTCGACCACGACCGGGGCGGCGATGCCCCGGTAGGCCAGGGTGGCCAGAAGCTCCGAGACCTGGGGGTTGGCCGGGTCGGCGCCCAGCCGGCACCCGGCCAGGTCCTCGGGGCGGCTCCGGCCCGAGGACACCGGGACCAGCGCACCCACCGGGCTGCGCTGGACGATCATGGCGACGAAACGTGCCCCGACCTCGCCGTGGGAGTCCCGGGCCGTCAGGTAGTGCTGCACGCTGGTCAGCGCGAAGTCGGGGCCCCCCTGGCCCACCCGGACCACGTTGTCGGGGCCTCCCGACGGGTCGAGCACCTCGACGTCGAGACCGTGCTCGGCGAACAGACCGTTCACCGCTGCCGCCAGGTACGGCAGGTGGAAGCCCGGCAGTCAGTTGGGGCAGTAGAGGGTGAGGCGAACGTCTTGTCTCGACATGGCGCGATTGTGCCCTATACGTAGTCTCGGAGCAGATCGCGCAGGGACCGGGCGGCCGCGGCCACTCCGTCGTGGTCGAGGTGGTCCGCCGAGGCGCTGCCGGCCAAGGCCGTGCCCAGCTTCTGGACGTGGCGCCACACCTGAGGATGGACCCCGTAGGGCGGCAGGCTGCGGTTGACGGCGTCGACCGCGTCGAACAGCCCGGCCGCCACCCCCTGGTCCCACGGGGCCTGGCGCAGGCGGTCAGCCGCCACGAACAGGTCAGCCATGGCGGCCTGAGCCTCCTCCCCGCCGTCCACCTCCCCGCCGTCGCCGGTGCCGTCGCCGAACCGGCCGTCGCCGAACCGGTCCTCGTCGAGCCCCTCGGTGTCCCCGCCGGCGAGGAGATCCTCGATGAGCCGGTCGACGTCGCTCTCGGCCGGGGCGGGCACGGCCAGAACCAGGCCGGGCTCCCAGCGGTACAGGGCGTCGAGGTCGTGCAGGGCGGTGGTGACCAGGGCGCGGTCAGCCGCCGGCCACCCGTCAAGGGCGTAGCGCACGTCGTCGGCCGACGGTCTCAGCATGCCGGACATGGTGCGCATGGCGACCCCGCAGTCCGAACACTGCTCGCGGGTGGTGAACCAGTCGCCTCGTACATCGCTCGCCAAGGGCGCGCCGCAGCGCGGGCACAAAAGGACCATCGCGGCCTCCGCTCCGAGCCTACCTACGCCCGTGCCGTTCGCCTCCCGGGCGTCACACGGGCCGGGACCAGCTCCACGGGTAGGTGTCGTCGGCCGCTTCGAGGGCGGCCGGTCCCAACGCCAGGGGGCGGAACGTGTCGACCATCACGGCCACCTCCTCGGTGCGGTCCTGGTCGGCGGCCCGCTCCACGCTGCCCGGTTGGGGGCCGTGGACGAAGCCGCCGGGGTGGAGGGTCACCGAACCGGCGCCTATGCCCGCCCCGGCCCTGCTCATGAAGTCGCCGGCCGAGTAGAAGAGCACCTCGTCGCTGTCGACGTTGCTGTGGTGGTAGGGCACCTTGATGGCCCCGGGGTGGAAGTCGAAGGGCCGGGGGACGAACGAGCACACGACGAACCCGGGGCCCTCGAACGTCTGGTGGACGTGGGGCGGCTGGTGGATGCTGCCCACGACCGGCTCGAAGTCGTGGACCGAGAAGGCCCACGGGTAGAGACAGCCCGCCCAACCGACCACGTCGAAGGGGTGGGAGGCCATCGCGTGGCGGGTCAGCCCTCCCCGGTCGCGTACGACGACGTCGACCGGCCCCTCCCCGTGCCCGTCGGCCACCGTCGGCCCCACCGGGCCCCGGAGGTCGCGCTCGCAGTACGGCGCGGCTTCCAGGAACTGGCCGGCGGGCGACAGGTAGCGGGCCGGCGGCCGCACGTGGCCCCGGGACTCCACCACCAGAAGTTCGAGCCGGGGGCCGCCGGGCTCGAGGGCCCAGCGGTGTGTCGTGGCCCGGGGGACGACGACGTAGTCGCCGGGGCCCACCTCGAGGGTGCCGAAGACCGACTCCAACCGGGCCCGGCCGGACTGCACGTAGACCAGCTCGTCGCCTGCGGCATTCCGGTAGAGGGGGCTGTCGGCGTCGGCCGCCACCCAGCACAGGAGCAGGTCGTCGTTGCCCAGCAGCACCTGGCGGCCCGACACCGGGTCGCCCCCCACGGCCACCTTGGCCGTTACGACGTGGCGGGGCAGCAGGGGCCGGTTGGGCACCAGGTCGGGTCGGTCGTCGCCCAAGGCCTCGACGGCCACCAGAGCGGAGGGCGACGACAGGTGGTAGAGGAGCGACGACTCGCCGGCGAAGCCCTCCTCCCCCATGAGCTCCTCGAACAGCAGGCCCCCGCCCGGGCCGGGCACCCGGAGGTGGCGCTTGGGGGGCACGTCGCCGACGCTGCGGAAATAGGGCATGGTTCAGGCCTCCGTTCGTACCGAGGGCAGGGCCGCCAGGACCGTCCCGGTCACGGCCCCGAGAGACACCACCGGGCGGCCGTCTCCCCCGGCTGAAGCCCCGATGGTCACGGTGTCGCCGTCCTCCAGCCAGGCCCGGGTGGAGCCGCCCGGCAGGACCAGCGGGCGGGCCCCCGCGCCGGTGAGCTCGGCCAGGCAGCCGAGGGCCCCGGGGGACGGGCCCGAGGTGGTGCCGCACCCGAACAGGTCGCCTGTCCTGACCGCCGACCCGTTGAGGGTGGCGTGGGCCAGCAGTTCGGCCATCGTCCAGTGCAGGTCGTCGAACCGGGGCCGGCTGACGGTCACCCGCCCACCGCCGCCGGCTGCCTCCAGGGCGACGTAGAGCTCCAGCCGGTAGCCGCCCCCGGGCAGCCGCCAGGGTTCGAGGGCGTCGAGGGTGACGACCCACGGCGACATCGAGGTGGCGAACGACTTCGAGAGCAGGGGGCCCAGGGGGTGGGACTCGACACTCTGGACGTCACGGGCGCTCCAGTCGTTGAGCACGACGACCCCGGCCACGTGGTCGGCCAGCGCCTCGAAAGTGGCGGGCACCGGCCGCCCCTCCCGGTTGGGAGCGCCGACCACGAACCCGATCTCGGCCTCGAAGTCGAGGGCCCGCGTGGGCCCGGTCCCGGCGCCGCCGGCCCGCGGTCCCCAGGGACGGCGCACGGGAGTGCCCGAGACCACGACCGCTCCGGCCCGGCTGTGGTAGCCACGCGGGAAACGGTCCCACTCGGGCCCCGGTGGGGGCGACCCCGGCCGCAGCAGGGCGGCCATGTTCACGGCGTGGTGGCGCGAGGCCGTGAAGTCCACGAAGTCGCCCACGGCCACCGGCAGCAGCAGCTCGACCGAACCCATGGGCACGGTGGCGGCCGTCACCCGCTCGTCGCCCGCGTCCGCCATCTCGGCCACGACCGCCCGCACCCCCGACCACGCCCGCCGGCCGCCGGCCAGGAACCGGTTGAGCGATGGCCGGGCCAGCGCCCCCGGGGCCAGGCCCGGTACGCGGTCGAAGGCCCCGCCCTCGGCCAGCCCGGCCAGGTCGACCACGCCCCCGTCGAGGGCCGTCACGCACACCACCCGCCCACCGGGCAGGCGGGCCACGCCGTAGGGCAGGTTCTCGACACCGAAGCCGGCCTCGTTCACACCCGTGGCCTCACAGGTGGCCCCGCCGGGCCTGCTCGCGCTCGAAGGCCTCGAAGAGGGCCTTGAAGTTGCCCTGCCCGAACCCCCGGGCGCCGCCCCGCTGGATGATCTCGACGAACAGGGTGGGCCGGTCGGTGACCGTCTCGGTGAATATCTGCAGCAGCCAGCCGTCGGGCTCCTCGTCGACCAGGATGCCGAGACGTTGGAGGTCGTCCCAGGGCAGGTCGAGGTGGCCGAGGCGGTCCCGCACGTCGGCGTAGTACGAGGGCGGCGCCTCCAGGAACCGCAGGCCCCGCGCCCGCAGGGACGACACCGCGGCCACGATGTCCTCGGTCCGCAGGGCGATGTGCTGCACTCCCGGCCCGTGGTAGGTGTCGAGGTACTCCTGGACCTGGCTCTTTCGCAGCCCGTCGGCCGGCTCGTTGATGGGCAGGACGATCTCGCTGCCGTCCCACACCACCGTCGACATGAGGGCCGAGTAGCGGGTGGAGATCTGGGAGTCGTCGAAGTGGCGCAGCCGTTCGAACCCCAGCACCGAGCGGTAGAAGTCGACCCAGCGGTCGAGGTCGCCCTTGCCGACGTTGGCCACCACGTGGTCGATGCGGTCGAGGCCGACCGGGGTGCCGGCCGGCTCGGGGGGCAGGCGGTCAGTGCTGTAACCCGGCCGGTAGGGACCGTGGTAGCGGGCGCGGTCGACGAACGTGTGGCGGGTGTCGCCGTAGGTGGCGATGGAGGCCAGGCGGACGGTCCCGTGGGCGTCGGCCACGTCGTGGGGCGCGTCGATGGCCGGCGCCCCCCGCTCGGTGGCCGCCCGGAAGGCGGCGATGGCATCCGACACCGTGAAGGCCACGTCGTGCACGCCGTCGCCGTGACGGCGGACGTGGTCGCACACGGCTGACCCCGGTTCGAGGCCGGCCGTGACCACGAAGCGGATGCGCCCCTGCTCGACCACGTAGGAGGCCCGGTCGGGCCAGCCCGTCTCCGGCCCGGCGTAGGCCGTGACCCGGAAGCCGAACGACGAGCACAGGAACCCGGCCACGGCCCGGGCGTTGCCCACCCACAGCTCGACCGCGTCCCAGCCCCTCAGCAGCTCCCGGGGGGCGACCGTGCTCGGGTGGCGGACGGGGTGGGTGGGGCGGGCAGTGGCGACCATCAGGCGGCCTCCTGGTGTGTGTGGCGCCGGTAGGTCTCGTCGTCGAAGGCGGAGAAGAAGCCGGAGAGCTCGTCGAACAGGTGGGCCATGGAGCGGGCCGCGTAGAGGACCGGCTGGAAGCGGGTGATGTCGTAGGCCAGCGTGCCCATCTCGGCCAGGTCGAGGTCCCGGACGTCGGCCCCCCCGAACGCCCGGGACTCGCCCGCCGACGACAGGATGCCCGCTCCGTAGGCCTTGAGCTCACCGTCCTCCCACACCACGCCGAACTCCAGCGTGAACCAGAAGACCCGGGACAGAAAGCGCAGGGCCGGGCCCGAGCGGGTGCGGGCCACGGCCTGGCCCACCATCCGGTAGAGGGCGGCCATCTCCGGGCAGGCGAGCTGGTTGGCGTGGCCCACCACCTCGTGGACCACGTCGGGCTCGGGCGTGTAGAGGGGCACGGACGGGTGGCGTAGGTACTGGGTGGAGCAGAACGTGCCCGCCGCGAATGCCCCGTAGAAGTCCCGCAGGGGGGCCAGGCCGGCCACCGGCACGTAGGTGAACCCGGTCAGTGGCCGGAGGCGGGCGGTGACCTCGTCGAGCTGGGGCACGTGGTCGGCAGGTAGGCCCAGCTCCTCCTTGGCCTCAAGGAACGCCCGGCAGGCGTGGCGGTGGTGGAGGGGGGCGAGCTCGACGGCGATGGCCCGCCACACGCCGTGCTCGACGGCCGTGTACTGGGGCCGGGGGATGGGCCGGCCCGGGCGCCAGTCGAGGGCCAGCGCGGCCAGGGCGTTGCGCCTGGCCCGGTAGGCGGGGTCGGAGAAGCCCGGGTGGCCGGCCCCCAGCACCACTTCGACCTCCCCCTGGCCGTCCCGCACGACCGGGGCATAGAGCGGGGCGCTCTCAGCCACTTCGTAGGCCAGTGTGCGCCTCGATGCGCTGAATGTCCAGTAGTTCGCCGCAGAACGAGACAAAATGAGGCTGTGGACCTATATGGCTGATCCAAACGTCCGCCCGGGGCTCGACGCCGTCGACCGCCGCCTGGTGGAACTGTTGCGAGCCGACAGCCGGCGTTCGGTCAGCGAACTGGCGGCCGAGGCCAGCGTCTCGCGGGCCACCGCCTACCAGCGGCTGGCCCGGCTGCGGGAGTCCGGTGTGGTCCGGCGCTTCACGGTCGACGTCGACCCCCGCCGGCTCGGCCTCGACATCGCCGCCCTCGTGCTGGTGGGGGTCGAGCAGCACTCGTGGAGGCCGGTGGGCGACCGCCTGCGCCACCTACCGGGCGTCGAGTGGCTGGCCCTGACCACCGGTTCGTCGGACTACGTGCTGCTGGTGCGGGCACCCGACGTCGACCACCTGCGGGACGTGATCCTCGACGGCCTCCAGTCCATCCCCGGGGTCAAGACCACCCAGACCCTGCTGCTGCTCGACGAGCCCGCGGTGGGCCAGTGACGGCCGAGGTGCTGTGGTCGCCTTCGCCGGAGGCGGTCGAGGCTGCGGCCGTGACCGCCTTCGGGCGGGCTGCGGGCCACGACCGCTACGACGAGCTGTGGCGGTGGTCGGTGGCCCACCCCGGCGAGTTCTGGGCGCAGGTTTGGCACTGGTCGGGCGTGGTCGGCGACCCCGGGCCCGGGCCCGCCCTGGCTGATGCGGCCATGCCCGCAGCGGTGTGGTTCCCGGGGGCCACCCTCAACTACGTCGAACAGGTCTTCCGCGCGCCCGAAGACCGCCCGGCCCTGGTCTGCTGCTGGGAGGGCCAGGAGCCCGGGGACCACCCGGTCGTCACCTACGGCGAGCTGCGCGATCGGGTGGCGGCCGTGGCCCGGGGCCTGGCCGGCCTGGGCGTGGGTAGGGGTGACCGGGTGGCGGCCTACGCCCCCAACGTGGCCGAGGTCGTGGTCGCCTTCTTGGCCGTGACCAGCCTGGGGGCCGTGTGGTCGTGCTGCTCGCCCGACTTCGGTACCGCGGCCGTGCTCGACCGCTTCGCCCAGATCGGGCCGACCGTCCTGTTGGCGGCCGACGGCTACCGGTGGAAGGGCGCCGTCCACGACCGCCGCCCGGTGGTGGCCGAGCTGGCCCGTTCCCTGCCCACGCTGCGGGCCACGGTGCTGATCGACGTGGTGGGCACCGGGCCCCTGGCCGGTACGGTCCCGTTCGCCGGCCTCGGCACCGGCCTCGGCCTCGGCGGGCCCACAGCGCTGGCCACTACCCCGGTCGCCTTCGACCATCCGTTGTGGGTGCTGTACTCCTCGGGCACGACCGGGCGGCCCAAGGCCCTGGTCCACGGCCACGGCGGCATAGTGCTCGAACATCTCAAGTTCCTCTCGCTGCACGCCGGCCTGGGCCCCGACGACCGGTTCTTCTGGTTCACCTCGACGGGCTGGATGATGTGGAACATGCTGGTGGGCGCCCTGCTGGTCGGGGCGACGGCCGTGCTCTACGACGGCAGCCCCACCTGGCCTGACGCCGACGCCCTGTGGCGGCTGGCCGCCTCCACAGGGACCACGTGGTTCGGTACCAGCGCGCCGTTCGTGGAGGCGTGCATGCGGGCGGGCACCGAGCCGGCCCGGGCCGCCGACCTGTCGAAGGTGAAGGCCGTGGGCTCGACGGGCGCCCCCCTGGGGCCCGACGGCTTCCGGTGGGTCTACGACCACGTCGGCCCCGACCTGCTGCTCGCGTCCCTGAGCGGGGGGACCGACGTGTGCACCGCCTTCGTGGGCCCGTGCCCGACCCTGCCGGTGCGGGCCGGCGAGGTGCAATGCCGGTGCCTGGGCGCACCGGTGGCCGCCTTCGACGCCGCCGGCCAGCCGGTCACCGGGAAGGTCGGCGAACTGGTCCTCACGGGACCGATGCCGTCGATGCCGTTGTTCCTGTGGGGGGACACTCCCGGCGCCGACCGCTACCGGGCCAGCTACTACTCGACGTTCCCGGGGGTGTGGCGCCACGGTGACTGGGTCGAGGTCACCGCCGCGGGCGGGGTCGTGATCTCCGGCCGGTCGGACTCCACGCTCAACCGGGGCGGCGTGCGCACCGGCACGGCCGAGATCTACCGGGTGGTGGAGGCCGTCGGGGGCGTGGCCGACAGCCTGGTGGTGGACACCGGGCGGCTGTGGCTGTTCGTCGTGCCTGCCGACGGTTCCCCGGTCGTCAGCCCGAGCCTGAGAGCCGAGATCGAGGACCGGCTGCGCACCGACCTGTCCCCTCGCCACGTCCCTGACGAGGTGGTGGCCGTCACCGAGGTGCCCCGGACCCTCAACGGCAAGAAGCTGGAGGTGCCCGTGAAGCGGGTCCTGATGGGCGAACCCATCGACGCGGTCGTGACCCGGGGGGCGGTGGCCAACCCCGACGCCCTGGGCACCATCGCCGCGCTGGCCGCCGGACGCCGCGTCACCTGATGCACGGCCCCGTGGAGACGGGCGAGCGGGGCATATCGAGCACGGTCTGAAGCTCGGCGCTGCTGACGGCGTAGGCCGTGCCCGGCCGGTCGGGGGCAATGGCAAAGGCCACGCCGATCACCTCGCCGCTGGTGTTCACCAGGGCACCGCCCGAATCGCCGGGCGCCAGCCGCGAGGCGAGGACGAGCACGTCCCGGCGCACGAGCTCGTCGTCGTAGATGTTGCGCCCCACGGCGTTCATCCGGCGCTCGACCCGGGCCGGGGAGACTTCGAGCTGCACCTGGCCTCCGGGGTGGCCGAAGACGGCCCCGTCCCCGCCCACCTCGGGCTCGGCCGTGGGCAGGGCGGCCGCTCCCAGGTTGGCGACCTGGAGCACGGCCAGGTCGCGGTCGGGGTCGAAGGCGACCACTTGGGCGTCGAGGCGGCGCCCCGACGGGGTCTGCACGGTGGGGGCGGTGACCCCGGCGACCACGTGGGCGTTGGTCACCACGATCCCGGGCTCGGGGACGAACCCGCTGCCCTGGAGCACCCGCCTGCAGGCCGTGCCGCTGAGGCGGACCGTCGACTCCGCCACCCGGGCCTCGACCTCGGGGTCGAGCCCGCTGGCCTCGGGCGGCTCGCCGGTCGAGGGGGAGGGACCGAGTCCCTCGAACACCCGCGGGAAGTCGGCGTCCTGGACGAGGTTGCGCAGGGCCTGGAGGGGGCCGGGGGCCGTGGGCGCGGCCCGGTCCACGACCTGGGCCACCGACGAGTTGCGGACCTGGGACGAGACCTCGCCGGGCACCTCTGACAGGGCGGGCAGCAGGAGCCACAGCAGCACGACGGTGACCAGCCCCGCGAAGCCGGCGCCCACCGCCCGGTCGACGGCCCGGGCCGGCCCGAAGGGGATGAGGCGTCGCACCGTGACCCCGACGACCTCGCCCAGCGTCGCTCCCAGGCTGGCCAGCACGAGGAAGAGCCCGACGGTCACCATGGCTCGGAACTGGGGGTCTATGGCGTCGCCCACGGCCCGCAGAACGGTGGGGGCGACCATGACGGCGGCCGCCACCCCCAGGCCCAGCCCCACCCACGAGGCGGCGCGGGTCACGAAGCCGGCCCGGTAACCACCGACCACGGCTCCGGCCAGCACCACCAGGAAGATGGTGTCGAACAGGTTCAAGGCACCAGCATCCCAGCCTGGCCGACGGGTTCCATGGCGGTTGGTCTACCCCACATGGGCCGTGGTCCAGACCGGGAAGCGGACCGAGAGGGCCCGATCCTGGGCATCCGGGCGGTATTGTTGACATTCGCCACACCAGCAACAGGCGGCGGCCGCGAGCGGGGACAGACACTTGAGCGCCATCGAGCACGTACACGCCCGGGAGATCATCGACTCGAGGGGCAACCCCACCGTCGAGGTCGACGTCGTGCTCGAGAGCGGGGCCCGGGGCCGGGCGGCCGTCCCCTCGGGGGCCTCGACGGGCAGCCACGAGGCCTGGGAGCGCCGCGACGGCGGCGAGCGGTTCGGCGGCAAGGGAGTGCGGTCGGCGGTCGAGGCCGTGAACGGGGAGGTCCGCTCGGCCGTGGTGGGCTGGGAGGCCCTCGACCAGCGGGGCCTCGACACCCAGCTCATCGACCTCGACGGCACCGACGGGAAGCGCCGGCTGGGGGCCAACGCCGTGCTGGGCACGTCCATGGCGGTGGCCAAGGCGTCGGCCGACGAGCTCGAGCTGCCCCTCTACCGCTACCTGGGCGGGACCGACGCCCACGTCCTGCCCCTGCCCATGATGAACGTGCTCAACGGCGGGGCACACGCCTTCAACTCCATCGAGCTCCAGGAGTTCATGCTCGTGCCCGTGGGCGCGGCGTCGTTCTCCGAGGCACTGCGCTGGGGGGCCGAGACCTACCACGTGCTCAACAAGCTGCTCCAGCAGGCCGGCCTGGCCACGGCCGTGGGCGACGAAGGCGGGTTCGCCCCCGACCTGGCGTCCAACGAGGAGGCCGTGGTCTTCCTCGAACGGGCCATCGAAGCGGCCGGCTACGTGCCCGGCGAGCAGCTGGCCATCGCCATCGACTCGGCCGGCAACGAGCTGTGGAAGGACGGCCGCTACCAGCTGGAGGGCCGCTCGCTCTCCCCGGCCGACATGGTCGACTACTACGCCGGGCTGGTCGACCGGCACCCGACCATCGTGTCGATCGAGGACCCCATGGGCGAGGACGACGCCGAGGGGTGGGCGGCCATCTCCGCGGCCCTGGGCCACCGCGTGCAGCTGGTGGGCGACGACCTGTTCGTCACCAACGCCGAGCGCCTGGAACAAGGCATCCGCGACGGAGTGGCCACCGCCGTTCTCGTCAAGGTCAACCAGGTCGGCACCCTGACCGAGACCATGGCCACCGTCTCGCTGGCCACCCGGTCGGCCTACGGGGTCGTGGTCTCCCACCGCTCGGGCGAGACCGAGGACACGACCATCGCCGACCTGGCCGTGGCCACCAACTGCGGGCAGATCAAGACCGGGGCCACGGCCCGCTCCGACCGGGTGGCCAAGTACAACCAGTTGCTGCGCATCGAGGAGCAGTTGGGCGAGTCGGCCGAGTTCAGGGGCGGGGCCGTGCTGGCCCGCCGGGGCGCCGTCCGGTGAGGCGCCACCCGTGGCTCTTCGTCGCGCTGCTGGCGCTGGCCGGGGTCATGGGGCTCGGCGCCTTCCCGGCGCGCGCCTACGTCGACCAGCTCCACCAGCGCGAGGACCTGGCCCGCCAGGTCGAGGCGCTGGCCAGTGCCAACCGCCAGCTCGAGAGCGAGAAGGCCCGCCTCAGCACCGACGAGGAGATCGAGCGCCTGGCCCGCCTGCGCTACCAGCTCGTCCGCCCCGGCGAGGAGGCCTACGTGGTCCTGCCCGACGGTTCGCCACCGACCGTCCCCGATCCCCCGGTCACCGACGGCCCGGGGCCACCCTCACCGGCTCCGAGCTTCTGGGACCGGGTGTGGTCGGCCGTGACCTCGCTCTTCTGACCTCCGAAGGGGTGGGCACCTGGCAACCGTGAGGATCGGTACCAGCGGGTGGTCCTACCCGTCATGGAAGGGCACCTTCTACCCCGTACGCACTCCCCCGGCCAAGATGCTGGGCCTCTACTCCCAGACGTTCACGGCTGTGGAGGCCCACAGCACCCATCGCCAGGCGCCCCGGGGGCCCGCCCTGGCCCGATGGGCCGAGCAGGTCCCCGATGGCTTCCGCTTCGTGGCCAAGGCCCACGCCGCCATCACCCACCGGCGCGATATCGAAGGGACGGGCGAACGGGTGTCCGGCTTCCTCGACGCCCTGGGCCCGCTGGGGGACCGCATGGGCCCGGTCCTCTACGTCCTGCCCCACCTCAAGCCCGACCTGGCCCGTCTCGATCTCCTCCTGGCCGCCATCGGGGCCGGCGGCGGGCGGCCCGGCGGCGTCCTCGAACTGGGCCCGCAGTGGTGGGTCGACGACGTCCTCGACCGCCTGGCCGACGTGCCGGCCGCCGCCTTGGCCGTGGTCGACCGCGACGACCCTGGGACCGGCGGCGGCCCCGCTCTCGACCAGCCCGCCCTCCGCCGGCCCGCCCCGGGGGCGGTCGCCTACTTCCGCCTCCGGCGGGCCGCCTACGACGAGGCCGGCCTCGACCGCTGGGCCGAGAGGTTGGCCAACGAGGCCGCGGGCGGTCGCGACGTGTACGCCTTCGTCAAGCACGACGAGCACGGCGACGGCCCCCGGTACGCTCATGGGCTTGTGAGCAGGCTGGAGGGAGTGTGAGCGCGGCACCGGACCGGGCGGAGGTGGCCGCCCTCCTGGGCCGGGAACCGCAGGGAGCCTACGAGGTCGTCGTGCGCGACGGCACGGGCGCCCCGGTGGTCATCCGCAATGACCCTCTGCTCGACGACGGCACCCCGATGCCCACCCGTTACTGGCTGGTGGGCTCCGACCTGCGCAAGGCGGTGAGCGGGATCGAGGCGGCAGGCGGCGTGCGGGCCGCGGCCGACGAGGTCGACCCCGACGAGCTCGCGGGTGCCCATGCCCGCTACGCGGCCGAACGCGACGCCGCCCTGCCCACCGGCTACGCCGGTCCGCGGCCCGCAGGAGGGGTCGGGGGCACACGCAAGGGCGTGAAGTGCCTTCATGCTCACCTGGCCTGGCACTTGGCCGGGGGCGACGACCCGGTGGGCCGGTGGGTAGCCGCCCGCCTGCACCCCGAGGCCCAACCATGACCTCCCCAGGGCCCGGCGATGACCGGGGGCCGGTAGCGGCCATCGACTGTGGCACGAACTCGACGCGGCTTCTGATCGCGGGCGCCGACGGGCGGGCAATCGACCGGCGCATGACCATCACCCGACTCGGCCAGGGGGTCGACGCCGCCGGTCGGCTGGCCCCCGCGGCCGTGGCCCGCACGGTCGCCGTCCTCGAAGACTACGGCGCGGCCATGGCCGCCGCGGGCGTCACCCGGGCTCGGGTGGTGGCCACGTCGGCCGCCCGGGACGCGGCCAACTGCGACGAGCTCTTCGACGCCGCCGAGCAGGCCACCGGGTACCGGCCCGAACTTCTCACCGGGGCCGAGGAGGCCCGCCTGTCGTTCCGGGGCGCCACGGCCGAGCTCGACCCAGGGGACGGGCCGTTCCTGGTCGCCGACATCGGAGGCGGGTCCACCGAGTTCTCGGCCGGCACCGCGACCGAGCCCGAGGGCGGGGTGTCGGTCGACATCGGCTGCGTCCGGCTCACCGAGAAGTTCCTCCACCACGACCCCCCGACGCCCGTGGAGCTGAGCCAGGCCCTGTCGGTCGTGCGCGACTACCTCGACGACGTGGCCCGTGACTTGCCGGCGGCCGTCGAGGCCCGCCGCTTCGTGGGCCTGGCCGGCACCGTCACGACCGTGGCCGCCATCGAGCAGGGGCTGGCCACCTATGACCGGGCCCGCATCCACCATTTCGTGCTGACCCGCGAAGCGGTCGAGGACGTGTTCCGCACCCTGGCCACCGAGCGCCGGGCCGATCGGGTGCACAACCCCGGCCTGGAACCCGAGCGGGCCGACGTGATCGTCGGTGGCGTGCTGGTGCTGGCGGCCGTCATGCGCTACTTCGAGTTGGCCGAGTGCCTGGTCAGCGAGTCCGACATCCTCGACGGGCTGGTGGCCAGCCTGCTGGAGGTACGGACGGGCGGCCCGGCCGCCCCCGGCTGATGCCCCGGGTCGAACTGCGGGGGCGGCGAGTCGTCCTGCGGCCCCTCGTGTCCCACGATTTCGAGCAGTGGCGCGAGGTGCGGCACCGCAACGTCGACTGGCTCACCAAGTGGGAGCCTCGACCCCCGGAGGGGTTCCCCAACGAGGCCATCGACCGGACCGCCTTCGGCGCCCGCTGCGGCGCCCGGGAGCGGGAGTGGCAACTGGGCACCGGGTACGGGTTCGGGATCTTCGTCGAGGGCCGCTTCGCGGGCGAGATGAACCTCTCGGGCGTGCAACGAGGCCCGTTCCAGAACGCCTACGTGGGGTACTGGATCGACCAGGCCCGGGCCGGCAACGGTTACGTGCCCGAGGCGCTGATCGTGGCCGCCCGCTTCGCCTTCGACGAGATCGGCCTTCACCGGCTCCAGGTCGCCATCATCCCCCGCAACCACGCCAGCCGCCGCGTCGTCGAGAAGCTCGGGCTTCGCGACGAGGGCGTGGCCCTGCGCTACCTCGCCATCAACGGCGTTTGGGAGGACCACGTCCGCTACGCCATCACCGCCGAGGAGTGGCTCGAACGGCGGGCCGACCTCCTGGCCACCTGGGCACCCCCCACCTCGGCCCGCCGCCGCCCGTAGACCCGGGACCGGGTCAGATGTAGGACATCGGGTTCACGGGGGCCCCGTTCACCCGGACCTCGAAGTGGAGGTGGGGGCCGGTACAGGAACCCGTGCAGCCCACCCGGCCGATGACCTGGCCTTGGGAGACCTGCTGGCCGGCGGACACGGCCATGGAGCTCTGGTGGGCGTAGAGGGTGGCCAGCCCGCCACCGTGATCGACGATGGTGGCGTTGCCGTAACCGCTGATCCACCCGGCACTCACGACCACCCCGCCGCCCGAGGCCCGGATGGGGGTGCCCTCGGAGGCCCCGATGTCGATGCCGGTATGCAGCCGGGAGTCCCCGTAGATGGGGTGCACCCGGTAGCCGAAGGGCGAGGTGATGGGTGCCCCGGGTACAGGGTTGACGAGCCCGCCGGCCCCGGGCACGGCGGCCGCCGTGGGGGCGGCCGCCGATGCCGGCCCGGCCGCGGCCGCCGCCGCGGCTGCGGCCCGTTGCTCCTCGGCTCGCCGGCGCAGGGTCGCCTCGATGGCCGCCGACTGGGCCTCCAGCTCCCGGACCTGGGTCTCGAACTCGGTCTTGCGGGCCACCGCCTCGTCGTGGAGCGAGTCGATGCGGGCCACGGCCACGGCCATCTCCGACTGCACGGCCGCCTCGGCGTCGCGGGTGACCTGGAGCTTGGCCCGTTCGGTGGCCACCGCGTCGCGCTGGCCGGCGGCCTCCTCGGTCAGCTTGGCCAGTTCCTTGGCCTGGTCCTTGACCTGGTCACGCAGTCGCTCGTCGTTGGCGATCACCTCGGCCTGGGTGTTGCCCACCGCCTTGAGGTAGCTGCGCTTGGCCACCAGCTCGTCCATGGAGCCCGCCTTGAGGGCCGTCTGGATGAACTGGGTGGCCTGGGACTGGCCGGTGTAGGCGGCGATCGCGTAGAGGGCCAGCCGGCGGCGGGACTCCTCCAGCTCCTCGTGCGTCCTCGACAGCCGCTCCTCGGCCCCCCGCTGCTCCCCCTCGGCCTCGGCCAGGTGGGCCTCGGCGGCGTTGAGGTTGCGCTGCACGGCGCTGATCTGGGCGTCGATGGCCCCCACCTTGGCGTCGAGCTCGCGCTTGGCGGCCGATGCCGCATCCAGCTCGGTGAGAAGCTTGGCCTCGGCCTCGGAGGCCTCCTGGGCCTGCGCCCGGGTGGACGAGATCTGCTCGTCCACCCGCCGCTTGTCGGCCTCACTCTGGGCGGACGCGGTGAGCGTCGGCGTCATCGTGGCCACGACGACGGCGAGAGCCGCCAGCACCGCCCCCGCCGGGCCTCCCCGGCGTCCCCCATGAATCACTTTGTGCACGGTAGCAACATCAGGCACTCGATAGAAGGGCCGGCCCGCGGGCGCGGGCCGTCCACCACCCGGGTCAGACGTCGAGGAAGCGGCTCACGGCCAAGGCCGAACCCACGGTCCCGACGATCACCCCCACCAGCAGAAGGAAGATCCCCGTCCCCATCACGTCGTTGTTGGTCACCAGGAACTGCTTGAACAGCTGGATGTCGTTGTTGGCGCTGGCCACCCGGCTCTCGATCACGCCGCGGCCCACCCACACCACCCCGAAGGCCATGGCCGCTCCGGCTAACCCCTGTAAGAGGCCCTCGAACATGAACGGGAGGCGTATGAACCAGTTGGTGGCCCCCACCAACTTCATGATCGAGACCTCCCGCCGCCGGGCGAAGATGGCCATGCGGATGGTGTTCAGGATCAGCAAAGAGGCGGCCAGGAGCAGCACCAGGGCCACGGCCCACAGCATGATCTGCAGGAAGTTGGTGACCGAAACGAGGGCATCGACCTCCTCGGCGGCATAGCTCACCCGGAGCACGCCCGCGGTGTTGTCGAAGCGGCCCCCGATGAGCTTGGTCTGCTCGGCCTGCTTGGGCACCACCCGGTAGGAAGGCGGGACCTGGTCGACGGTGAGGCTGTCGCGCAGGTCGGGCTCGTTGGCGAAGATCAGCTTGAACTCGTCGTAGGCCTGGGCCTTGTCGACGTAGCGGAACCGGTTGACCTCGGGCATGGCCTCGAGCTGGCGGTTGACGGCCTCCAGCTCCTGCTGGGTCGCCTCCGGTTTCATGAAGATCGACAGCTCGACGTTGCCCCGCCACTGGATGGTGGCCCTCTCCACCCCCCGCTTGACGAGCAGGGCACCGCCCACGAGCGTGAGCGACACGGCCACGGTGAGCAGGGCGGCCGACGCCATCGAGAGGTTGCGACGGAGGTTGGTGACCGTCTCTTTGGTGATGTAGTCGAGCTTGATCGCCATATCTAGGCGACCGGTGTGATTCGCGCCGCGCCAGCCACTAGGTGAACGCCCCGTAGACCCCGCGCGCCTGGTCACGGACCAGGTGCCCGCGGTCGAGCTCGATCACCCGGCGGCGCATGGTGTCGACGATCCCGGAGTCGTGGGTAGCCATCACCACCGTGGTGCCCGTGCGGTTGATGCGGTCGAGCAGGCGCATGATGCCCACCGAGGTGGAGGGGTCGAGGTTGCCGGTGGGCTCGTCGGCCAGAAGGATCAGGGGGCGGTTGACGAACGCCCGGGCGATCGACACCCTCTGCTGCTCACCGCCGGAGAGCTCCCCGGGCAGGTGGTTGGCCTTCTTGGACAGGCCCACCAGGTCGAGGACCTGGGGCACCTGGGCGGCGATGACGTGGTGGGGGCGACCGATCACCTCGAGGGCGAAAGCCACGTTCTCGTAGGCCGTCTTGTTGGGCAGGAGCTTGAAGTCCTGGAAGACGCAGCCGATGTTGCGCCGCAGGAGCGGGACCTTCCACGAGCTCAGCCGGCCGATGTCTTTGCCCGCGACCCAGATACGGCCGGCGTCGGGGGTGTCTTCTTTGATCAGAAGACGGATCAGCGTCGACTTGCCGGAGCCCGTCGGTCCCACGAGGAACACGAACTCCTGCTTCTGGATGTCGATGGAGACGTCACGCAGAGCGACGACGTTTCCCTTGTACGTCTTCTGGACGTTCTCGAGGCGGATCAAGGGCTCTCCGAGGGGGCGGTCTCGTAGGGCAAATTGGCGGCCGACCTCGAGCCGGGCCGACGGCGAAGGATAACAGGCTGACCTGGGCGATCAAGGGAGCCCTTCACAGGTTTCAGTCCCGGCCGCGACGGCGCCAGTGCAGGTAGGCCTCGATGAAGGGGTCGATGGCACCGTCGAGCACGGCCCCGACGTTGCCCACCTCGTGGTCGGTACGCAGGTCTTTGACCAGCTGGTAGGGCTGCAGGACGTAGGACCGGATCTGGCTGCCCCAGGCGACCTCGCGCTGCTCGCCCGAGAAGGCCTCCATCTCCTTGCGGCGCTCCTCCCGGGCCCGCTCGGCCAGCTTGGCGGCCAGGATCTGGAGGGCCTTGGCCTTGTTCTGGTGCTGGCTGCGCTCGTTCTGGACGGCGACCACGATCCCCGACGGCTCGTGGGTGATGCGCACGGCCGAGTCCGTGACGTTGACGTGCTGGCCCCCGGCGCCCGACGAGCGATAGGTGTCGATGCGCAGGTCCTTCTCGTCGATCTGCACCTCGTCGCTCACGTCCTCGAGGAACGGGACGGCGTCGAAGGAGGCGAAGGCCGTGTGGCGCCGGGCCTGGGAGTCGAACGGCGAGATGCGCACCAGGCGGTGGACGCCCTTCTCGGACTGGAGCAAGCCGTAGGCGAAGCGGCCCTTGACGATGAAGGTGGCCGAGGAGATGCCCGCCTCCCCGCCCGCGGTCACCTCGTCGAGCTCGACCGCGAACCCCCGCTGCTCGGCCCAGCGCAGGTACATGCGCAGCAGCATCTCGGCCCAGTCCTGGGCGTCGGTCCCACCCGCACCGGAATGGACCTCGCACAGGGCGTCACGCTCGTCGTGCTCGCCCGAGAACAGCGAGCGGAGCTCGAGCGCGCCCAGCTCCCGGTCGAGAGCAGCCATGCCCTCGACCAGCTCGCCCTCGACCGACTCGTCGTCCTCCTCCCGGCCCAGCTCGTGGAGCACCTCGAGGTCGGAGAGCCTGGCCTCCAAGCGGTCGATCATCTCGACGTCGTCGCGCGCTCGTGACATCTCGGTGGTGACGGCCCGGGCCCGCTCGGCGTCGTTCCACAGCTCGGGGTCGGAGGCCTGTTCCTCGAGCTTGAGCAGGCGCTCGCGCTTGCTGGCGAGGTCGAGGTCGCGCCCCGCCTCGCCGAGCCGCCGCCGCAACGCGGCCAGGTCGTCAGAGAAGTCTCTCATCGCCCCTTCCGGGCCGGTTCACTTACCGTGGCAGAGCTTGAACTTCTTGCCCGACCCGCAGTAGCAGGGCTCGTTGCGGCCCAGCTTCTGCTCGGCCGTCTTCACGACCTGGGCTGGCGGAGGCGCGTCGTCGACTGCCACGGCCGTTCCGCCGCCGTCCCCGGCGGCCGCCTGGGCGTCGGCCACGGCCGGGCGGATGGCCGCGCTCCCCTGGACCGGGCCATCGGCAGCCGAGTACTGCACGTTGTGCACGGCCGGCCGGGCCGCAGGCTGGACCACGACCTCGAGGTGCATGACGTAGCGCACGAAGTCGTCGGCGATGGCCTCGGTCATCTGGCTGAACATGTCGTAGCCCTCCCGCTGCCACTCGACGAGCGGGTCCTTCTGGCCCATGGCCCGCAGGTTGATGCCCTCCTGGAGGTAGTCCATCTCGTAGAGGTGCTCGCGCCAGCGCTGGTCGATGATCGAGAGCATCACCCGGCGCTCGATCTCGCGCATGTTCTCGAGGCCGAGCTGCACCTCGCGCTGTTCGTAGTAACCGACGGCCTCCTCGACCAGCCGGTCCTTGACCGCCTCGGGGTGGGACAGCTCCCCCAGCTCCTCGACCGTGAGCTTGGACGGGAAGTAGTTCTGCACCTCGTGGGCCAGGCCAGGCAGGTCCCAGTCCTCGTGGAAGTTGGTGGGGCAGAAGGTGTTGACCACCCGCTCCATGGTCGACGTGAGCGTCTCCATGGCCTCGTCACGCAGGTCGGCGCCGTCGAGGATGGCCTGGCGGCGGCGGTAGACGACCTTGCGCTGCTGGTTCATCACCTCGTCGTACTTGAGGACGTCCTTGCGGCGCTCGGCGTTGCGGGCCTCGACGGTCGACTGGGCCTTCTCGATGGCCTTGGTGACCATCTTGGCCTCGATGGGCACGTCGTCGGGCAAGGTCTTTCCCATCACCCAGTTCATGACGCCGGTGGCGAACAGGCGCATCAGGTCGTCTTCCAGCGACAGGTAGAACCGGCTCTCGCCCGGGTCACCCTGGCGGCCGGCGCGGCCCCGGAGCTGGTTGTCGATGCGCCGGCTCTCGTGGCGCTCGGTGCCGAGCACGTAGAGGCCCCCGAGCTCGCGGATCTTCTCGCCTTCGGCCGCGCACTCCTCGGAGTACTGGGCCGTGAGCTCCTCGACCCGCGCCCGGCCCTCCTCGGTGTCCAGCTCGATCCCCTCGGCCAGCGTGTCGAGGCGGGCCATGCCCTCGGCGTTGCCCCCCAGGATGATGTCGACGCCTCGGCCCGCCATGTTGGTGGCCACGGTCACCTTGCCGAGCTGGCCCGCCTGGGCGACCACGATGGCCTCCCGCTCGTGCTGCTTGGCGTTGAGGACCTCGTGGCGGACGCCCCGCTTGTCGAGCATCCGCGACAGCCGCTCGGACTTCTCGACCGAGACGGTGCCCACCAGCACGGGCTGGCCCTTGGAGTGGCGCTCGTAGAGGTCTTCGACGACCGCGTTGAACTTGGCCTCCTCGCTCTTGTAGATGAGGTCGGGCTGGTCGAGGCGGACCATGGGCCGGTTGGTGGGGATGGGGACGACCGGCAGGTCGTAGGTGTGGGCGAACTCGGCAGCCTCGGTGGTGGCCGTACCCGTCATGCCCGCCAACTTGTCGTACATGCGGAAGTAGTTCTGGAGGGTGATCGTGGCCAGGGTCTGGTTCTCGTGCTTGATCTTGACCCGCTCCTTGGCCTCGACGGCCTGGTGCAGGCCCTCCGACCAGCGCCGCCCCTCGAGGATGCGGCCCGTGAACTCGTCGACGATCTTGACCTCGCCGCCCCGCACCACATAGTCCACGTCGCGCTTGTAGAGCTCCTTGGCCCGCAGCGAGGCCTGGAGGTGGTGGACGTAGTTGGCCGAGAGCTCGGCGTAGATGTTCTCCACTCCCAGCGCTCGCTCGACTTTCTCGATCCCCTCCTCGAGGGGGACCACGGCCCGCTTCTCCTCGTCCACCTCGTAGTCCTCGTCGCGCCGGAGGGTGCGGACGATGCCCGCGAACTTGTAGTAGAGGGCCGCCGCGTCGGACACCTGGCCGCTGATGATCAGGGGCGTGCGGGCCTCGTCGATGAGGATGGAGTCGACCTCGTCGACGATGGCGTAGGCGTGGCCCCGCTGGACCATCTGAGACCTGGTCATGGCCATGTTGTCGCGCAGGTAGTCGAAGCCGAACTCGTTGTTGGTGCCGTAGGTGATGTCGCAGCCGTAGTTGCGGCGCTTGGCGTCGGGGTCCTCGAACTCGCCCGACAGCACCAGGCCGACCTCGAGGCCCAGCCACCGGTGGATGCGGCCCATCCACTCCGAGTCGCGCTTGGCCAGGTAGTCGTTGACCGTGATGATGTGCATGCCCCGGCCGCTGAGCCCGTTGAGGTAGGCCGGCAGGGTGGAGACCAGGGTCTTGCCCTCACCGGTCTTCATCTCGGCGATCCACCCGAAGTGCAGCGCGGCCCCGCCCATGAGCTGGACGTCGAAGTGGCGCTGGCCGATCACCCGCCACGACGCTTCCCGGGTGACGGCGAACGCCTCGAGCAGCAGGTCGTTGAGGGCGTCGTCGAGGGCCGCGCCGCTGAGACCATCGAGCCTTTCACGGAACTCCACGGTCTTGTGACGCAGCTCGTCGTCGGAGAGCGCCTTGATCTCCGGCTCCAGCGCGTTGATGTCGGGCACGAGCGTCTGGAGGGCCTTCTGCTTCTTGCCCTCGCCCGCACGTAGCACCTTGGTCAGGATCGACATGGCCGCCAGTCTACCGGGGGCCTTCCTGACCACGGCCGGCAGTTCAGCCGTCCCGCACGGCCCGGACGTCGACGAACACGAACCGGTCGTTCTGCCCCACGGGTGGGCCAAGGCCCAGCATGGGAACGAACGTGCCCGGTTCGGCGACGAGGCGCTCCTGCTTGAGCACGACGAGGGCCACGTCGTACCGACGGATGATCTCCTCGCGCGCCTCGTTGGTCGTGGCCGCTTCGAAGAAGCGGTTGAGGTCGGGGCCCCGCTGGGAAGTGTCCGCGAACGCCTGGGCACGCGCGTAGGCCACGACCTTCACCCCGAAGGTGGGTGGCTCCAGGCTGGTGTAGACGTCGGATATCGCGATGGGGTAGGTCGCCCGGTTCTCCTCCAGGAACTCGTAGTCGGAGATCCTGGCCAGGTCGACCTCGGGGCGGACCCAGTGGTAGGGGCGGTCCTTGACGATCGCATCAGGCAGCATCGAGAACCCGTTGCGCACGTGGTAGGCGCCGATGAGCACCAGTCCCAGGGTGGTCACCTGTGCCCAGCGCAGCCAGGGCAGATGGCGCGTTGAGCCGG
This sequence comes from Actinomycetota bacterium, assembly GCA_040754375.1. NCBI lineage: Bacteria > Bacillati > Actinomycetota > Actinomycetota bacterium. Next base: position 47,838 of record JBFMCT010000007.1, on the reverse strand, counting down.
GCCGGCCTGCCGTCCCAGCGGCCTCGTCGACCTGGGACCTCTCGTCGGCCAGGATGATGGCGGCCACCACGTGGGCCGACGAGATCAGGCGGCCGTAAGACCAGTTCTGAGCCAGCCAGCCGTACCAGTAAGCGGCCAGAGTGCCCGCCAACATGATCAGCAGCGGGTCGGACCGCCAGCCCCGGAGGCGATAGGCGAGGAACGGGAGCACGATCAGGGCCGGCCCCAACCGCGCCAGTACGTTGGTGTACATGTCCCGGTCGGCCCCGGCGATGGCCACCCGGTAGGGCTCAACGCCTTCGCCCACGAGCAGGTCCCAGAGGGAGAAGAACGGCCAGGTCAGCGCGACGAGCCCCGACGCGGCCAACGCCGCCAACGTCACTAACGCTCGCCGGTCGACCCCGGGCGTAGGCAACGTGACGCTCAGGGCCAACAGACCGATGGCCAGGAAGATGCCGTCGACCGGGTGGACCAGCCAGAGCAGGGCCGGCACGGCTACGGACCAGACCAGCCACTTGTTCTCCCCGGTGTCAAGGAAGCGGGTGTGCGCCCACAGGCACAGAAAGGCAAGGCCCTTGGCCAGCGTGGACGGGTACGCCATGACCGAGGCAAGCACGTTGAGATGTAGGAACCCGCTGAAGAACCAAGCCCCCGGGCCCCATAGCAGGACCATGAACAGCAGGGCGTAGAAGTCGGCGTGGGGGCGGTTCACAACACGACGCACGAACAGCCGCAGGCCCACGAACAGCAGTACCAGGTTGGCCACCCCGACGATGTTGAAGACGGTGACGACGCTCAGGGTGGTCAACCGCGAGAAGACTCCGATGACCCACGCGTAGGGGTTCATGAACTGGTGGGGCGCGTCGGTCGACAAGAGCGGGTGACGGGGCGAGAAGGGGCGAGCAGAGAACTCGCGCGCCGCGGCCGAGTGCTCCCACAGGTCGAGGCCGCTCGGCCAGGTGAACTTCAGCAGGTAGGAGACGATCATCAGCAGCAGGGCGCCGCACAGCACGCGGTAGCGCTGGTGGGAGATCAGAGCGACCACGTCGGCCATTTGCGACGAGGCTGGGGAGGTGGGCTGCTCGGGACCGGGGAGGCCGTCGGGGCCGTCGACGTCGGCCGGTGGCGGGCCCTCCCCTTTGGTGGCGGCCGGTGGCGGGCCCTCCCCTTTGGTGGCGGCCGGTGGCGGGCCCTCGCCTGTGGGGGCGGCCGAGGGCGCCGAGGGGCTGGCCGGGGCCGGGGCGGTCGGGGGTGGGGTGCCCTGGCCAGGAACGACGTCGGCCCCCGCCTCCCTCAGGGCACGGCCCCGCTCCAGGAGGCGATTGAACCGGACGGCGACGGGCGCCAACCAGCTCAGGTCGACCGAGTCAGGTTCTGGAGCCCCCTTGCGGCCCGCCTTGGAAGGCTCGTCACCCACGACATATGTTGTCACAGGAGGCCTTGAGCGACACGGGCCTCACCGGCGCACGTAACCCCCATATGCCCTACTCCCGGGAACCAGCGTGAGCGGACGCGAGGAAGACGCCACCACCTCGGTCCTGCGCGCCGGAGGGACCGCCACCGAGCCGACGGTCCTGGGAGAGCCGGCGACGGCGGGTGGGGAACCGATGGGCTGGCGGGGCCCGGTGTGGTGGGTGCTGGGGGGGCTCATCGGGCTGTGGGTGGTGACGTTCTTCGCACTCTCGTGGGCCCGCCACTACCGGTTCGGCACGTTCGCATTCGACCTGGGGACCTACGACCAGGGCGTGTGGCTGCTGTCCAACTTCAAGCAGTTCGTGACCGTGCGGGGGCTCAACATCCTCGGCCACCACATGAACGTCGTCCTACTGCTGCTCGCCCCGTTCTACCGGCTCGGGGCCGGGCCCATGTTCCTGCAGGGCGTGCAGGTCGCGGCCATGGCCTCGGGGGCCGTCGCCATCTACCTGCTGGCGCGCGACCGGCTGGCCGACCGCTGGCTGGGGGTTGCCATGGCCGCCGTGCTGCTGCTCAACCCCACCTACCAGTTCCTGGTGTGGGAGTTCTTCCATCCCGACACGCTGGCCATCGCCCCCCTGCTGTTCGCCTACTGGGCGGCCCGGGCCCGCCGGTGGCGTTGGTTCACGGTATCGGCCGTGCTGGCCGTGGCCTGCAAGGAGGACGTGGCCCTGGCCGTGGCCGCCCTCGGCCTGGTCATGCTGGTGCGGGACAAGGAGAAGCGGGGCCTGGTCGTGATGGCGGCCGCCGGCGCCTGGTACGTGCTGGCCACCCGGGTGATGATGCCCGCGCTCCTGCCGACCGACGCGCCGTTCTACGACACCTTCTTCGGGGACCTGGGGGCCAGTGCCGGTGAGGTGGCCCGCAACGTCTTCCTGAAGCCGGGCGTGACCCTCGACCTGCTGACCCGGCCCGATCGGCTGTCGTACTACGTGGCGATGTTCGCGCCGGTGGGCTTCATGGCGCTGGCGTCCCCGTTGACCCTGCTCATCTCCCTGCCCATGCTGGCCGTCAACGCCTTGACCACCTTCCCCTACGCCCGTGACTACATGTTCCACTACAGCGCGTTGGTCTTGGCGGGGATCATGCTGGCCACCGTCGAGGGGATCGCCCGGCTGGGGCGCACGGTCAAGGTGCGCCGCATCCTCGTGGGTGTGGTCGGGGCCTCGGCCCTGACCTCGAGCATCGCCTGGGGCATCTCCCCCATCAGTGTCAAGTACGACCAGGGCTACTGGCCGTTGGCCACCGGGCCTCGGCTGGAGGTCCAGCAGGCGGCGGTCGCGTCGGTGCCCGAAGGGGAGGCCGTCTCGGCCATCTACAACCTTGTCCCCCACCTGTCCCACCGGGAGCGCATCTACAACTTCCCTGAACCGTGGGTGCGGGTCGACTGGGGTGTGGCCGGGGAGAACCTGCACGACCCCGGCCTGGTGAAGTGGCTGGTGGTCGACCGCTGGCTCCTGAGCGACAACGACCGGCGGTTGGTCGACAACCTGCTGGGGGCCGAGTTCACGGTACGAAGCGACCAGGACGGCGTCTTGGTGGCCGAACGGACGGCGCCGCCCCCTCCGGCACCCAGGCCCTCACCCGCCCGGTGACCGGGCCGGCGGTCAGGGCTTCTCGATCAGGCGGGGCTCCACGCCCATGAGGGCGGCCTCGATGCGGGACCGGAGCTGGAGCTTGACGAGGATGTTGGCGACGTGGTTGCGGACGGCCGCCGGAGAGATCTCCAGCTCGGCTGCGATGTCCTCGTTGGCCAGTCCCTTGGCCACCCGCTTGAGCACCTCGAGCTCGCGGTCGGACAGCTTGGAGCTGGGCTCGTCGCCGGTGGTGACACGGCGGGCGAGAGTCCCGAACTCGCTGATGAGCTTGGCCGCCATCGACGGCGAGATGAGGCTCTGGCCCTGCACGACGGCGTGCACCGCCTCGGCCACCTCCTCGATGGAGACCTCTTTGAGGAGGTAGCCGTTGGCGCCCGCCTTCACGGCGTCGAAGAGGTCGTCCTCCTCGTCGCTCACGGTGAGCATGATGATGCGGGTGGACGGGAAGACTTGACGGATGGTCCTGGTCGCCTCGATGCCGTTGACGGTGGGCATCCTGACGTCCATCAGCACGACGTCGGGCGCCAGCTCCTCGACCTTGGCCACCGCCTCGGAACCGTTGGCCGCCTCGGCCACCACGTCGATCCCGTCCTCAGCCTCGAGCACCATCCGTAGCCCGCGCCGGAACCGCTCGTGGTCGTCGGCGATCAGGACACGGATGGGGTCACCCACGAGGGCCCGGCCGGGTCACGCGCTGGCGTCGATGAGGCCGACGTAGCCGTCGTCGCGGCGGTAGACGACCGCCGCCGACCCCGAGTCGGCGTTGGTGAAGAAGAAGAAGGTGTGGCCCAGCATCTCCATCTGAAGCGCGGCTTCCTCAGGCGTCATGGGCTTGAGGTCGAAACGTTTGACTTTGACGATCCTGCCGAAACCCTGCTCATCCTCGCCCTCTTCGTCGAGCACCGGGCCGTTGGAGTCTACCGGCTGGCGCTTGTGCGGGGCCTTGCGGCTCTGGCGGGTCTTGAGCTTCTCGACCTGGTGCGAGAGCTTGTCGACCACCCGGTCGACCGCCGTGAACGAGTCGGTGGCCGCCGCCTTGGCCCGCAGGATGTGCCCGTGGCCCCTCAGCGTGACCTCGCAGACCTCCTTGTCGGTGATCCGCGGGTTGCGCTCCTCCAGGAAGCGGACCTCGGCCTCGTCCCACCCGTCGTAGTGGCGGACGACCCGCATGACCTTCTCCTCAGCAGCCGCCTTCAACCGCTCGGGCACCTCCATGTGACGCCCGGTAACCATGAACTCCATACCGACCTCCGCTCTGCCTAGGCAGTCTTCTCGGACGGGACAGGCCGCGTGCGGCTGACCTGGTCTTTGACCCCACACTCGCCTGCTGGAGAGCTCGCGCCCACGGCCGTGGCGGCGAGTGCCCCTCACAACCGTACGTGTGACGCTTCCCTCCCTCTCCCACCGGTGCCCGCCATTCGGGCCCGGTCGAGCAGGTCTTACCTCTAAGCCGCACCATGATCGGCAACCAATGGTTGCCTTACGTGGGTCGTTTCGCCTGCGGCTGGCGTCGACTTTCAACCACAGACCCGCACTCGGCCATACCTGAGTGTAGGCGCCGCAGCGACGTTCGGGCGGCGGTGACGGCCGTGACCTCCCGAACACCGGCGGACCGCAGGGCGCGGGCGGCAGCCGCCAGGGACGCCCCGGTCGTGACCACGTCATCCACGACCAGCACCCGGGCGGGCGGGCGCCGGCGGGCGGCTGCGATCGTCGGGCCCCGGTGGCGCTCGGCCTGCGCCTGGCCCGTCTGGGCCGGGCCCGGGCCCCGGACCAGCAGCCGGCGGCAGCGATGGCCCAGCCGGCGGGCGACGGCCCGGGCCAGCAACTGGCCCTGGTCGAACCCCCGCTGGCGGCGACGGGCGGGCGTGGTCGGCACCCACGTCACCGCATCGACGGTCGACGCGTCGACGAGGGCGGCCATGCCGTCGGCCAGGAACCCGATCGATGCCCGGGCGTTGCGGTACTTGAACCGGGCCACCAGCTCGCGGCCCACTCCCGCGTAAGCGACGAACGATCGGCACGAGTCGACACCGGGCGGGGGCGGCAGGGGCGGCGCCGGGCGCAGGGCCGCCCGGCAGGCCCCGCACGGCGCCGGGCCGTGGGCACCGCACACCGGGCAACGGGCCGGGAACAGCACGTCACGCGGCCAGCGCGGCGGCCACCGCAGCCACCACCTGCCCAGGACGGTGGACCACGTCGGCCCACGTGAACCGCAGCACCGTCCACCCCGCCAGGACCAGCGCGTTCTGCCGGGCACGGTCGCGCTGAAAGGCGATGGCATCGCTATGGCTCGCGAACCCGTCGAGCTCGATGGCCACCCGCCGCACCGGGTCGGCCAGGTCGATGAGGTACCGGTTGCCACCGATGATCACCTCGAACTGGCGGACCAACGTGTCCAGCCCGGCCGCCCACAGGAGTTGGATGGCCCGTACCTCGAGCTCGCTGCCCGCCGGACGCCCGCGGTGGCGGTGCCCGAGCACCCGCCGCAGCCGCCGCACGCCGGTCCGCCCGGGACCGGCCAGCTCCTCGAGGCGCCGGGCGACCCTCTCGGAGGTCGTGAGGCCGAGGCGGAACGCGGCCTCGGCCGCCCGCTCGACCCCGCTGTCGCCCACGACGGCCGCCAGGTCGACGAGGGTGCGCTCGACCGCGGTCACCGGGACCCCGGCCACGGCCGTCACGTCGACCTGGTCGAGCTCCTCGCGGTGGAAGGCGGCCCCGCCCCTCGAGCCGGCGCGGCGCGGCATCGTCGCCTCGACGTGGTCCGGTGCCCAGATGCCGTGCAGGGCGGCGGCCGAGCGGTGCGACGCAACGGTTGCGGGCGGGCCCGAGAGGACGGCGGCCATGACCCGCTGTTGCCACGACGGCGAGCTGCTGGCGTGGCGGTAGACGGCGGGCGGTCCCGCGGGCAACCAAAGCCCCGCCTTGACCCGCCGCTGCCAGCCGCTGGCCGACGTGCCCATGGCCAAGGCCTGGCGCCGGCTCACCAGTCCGTGCTGGCGCTCGGCCAGTGACGCTAGGGCCCGGTCGACCTCCATCACAGCCCTCAGGATAACGAGAGGGTGTGACAACCATGATGATCACGTCTCGGTAGATTTGTTGCCGCTAGGCGGCAACAAATATACTGAGACCGCGTCGGAGGTTAGGTTCCGACCGTCCAGGAGGAGAGGTACTCGGCCTGGGCCGGGGTGAGCACGTCGAGCTCGACCCCCATGGTCTCCAGCTTGACCTTGGCGATCTCGCGGTCGATGTCACCGGGCACGTCGTAGACCTTGGGCTCCAGCGAGCCCTTCTGGGCCATGACCCACTCGGCGCACAGGGCCTGGTTGGCGAAGCTCATGTCCATGACGGCCGCGGGGTGGCCCTCGGCCGCTCCCAGGTTCACCAGCCGGCCCTCGGCCACCACCAGCACACGCCGGTCACCGACGACGAACTCCTCGACGAAGGGCCTTACGTGGCGACGGCGGCCCTCGGCCAGGGTGGCCAGGGCGGCCAGGTCGATCTCGATGTCGAAGTGGCCGGAGTTGGCCAGGATGGCGCCGTCCTTCATGGCTGTGAAGTGCTCGGAACGCAGCACGTCACGGTTGCCGGTGACGGTGATGAAGATGTCACCCTCGCGCGCTGCGTCGCCCATGGCCTCCACCCGGAACCCGTCCATAGCCGCCTCGAGGCCCCGCAGGGGGTCGATCTCGGTCACTACGACCTGGGCGCCCAGGCCCCGGGCCCGGCTGGCCACGCCCTTGCCGCAGTAGCCGTAGCCGGCCACCACGACGACCTTGCCGGCAAGTAGCACGTTGGTGGCCCGGATGATCCCGTCGAGGGTCGACTGGCCCGTGCCGTAGCGGTTGTCGAACATGTGCTTGGTGTCGGCGTCGTTGACGGCCACGATCGGGAACCTCAGGGCCCCGTCGGCCTCCATGGCCCGCAGGCGGATGACCCCGGTAGTCGTCTCCTCGGTGCCGGCCAGCACCTCGGGAACCTGGTCGGGCCGCTGCTGGTGCAGGCGCGAGACGAGGTCACAGCCGTCGTCCATCGTCATCTGGGGGTGGGCGTCGAGGGCGGCGTCGATGTGGCGGAAGTAGGTCTCGGTGTCCTCTCCCTTGATGGCATAGACGGCCATGCCCTCGTCGAGAGCGAGGGCGGCAGCCACGTCGTCCTGGGTGGACAGCGGGTTGGAGGCACAGGCCACCACCTTGGCCCCGCCCGCGGCCAGGGTGCGCAGCAGGTTGGCCGTCTCGGTGGTGATGTGCAGGCAGGCGGCGATGGTCACGCCGTCGAGCGGCCGCTCCTTGGCGAAACGCTCCCGGATGCTGGCCAGCACCGGCATGTGGGTGTCCGCCCAGGCGATGCGCTGGCGGCCCAGCTCCAGCAGGCCAGGGTCGGCGATGTCGTACTCGGCGCCGTTGCTCACGGGTGTTCTCCCTCCAACCGCGTCCCCTGCAGGGCGGTCTTGATCTCGTTCAGGACGGGTACGGGGCCGGGGTCGACCCCTTCTTGCAGCGCCATGTGGACCGATACGAAGTCGCCGATCAGGACCAGGTCGAGGAGCTGGGCCAGCTCACCCTCCCCCTCGGCCTGCACCTCGCAGATGTCCGCCACGACCTCGCTCATGATCTCGGACACCACCCGGAAGCGCTCCATGACCTGGGGGTGCTCGAAGTCGTGGCGCAGGTTGACCCCGGTGATCACCTGGCGGGTCAGGTCGCCGTGCTGGCCCCAACCCACGACCTCGTTGTGGCACAGCTCGGGGTGGCTGTTCCAGAAGGCGGGGGCTTTGGCGTTCTCGTTGACCTGGGTCTTCCAGCGGTGGGCAGCCACCGACCCCAGCCCTCCCCCGCCGTAGATGAGCGGGATCGTGCGGCCGATGCGCTGGGCCAGGTCCTCGGCCTGGTTGCCAGGCCGGGACAGACGGTCCCGCCGGGTCATGACCTGGTCGGCGGCCAGCTCGATCCAGTGGCCCGCCCCGGGGAACAGTCCGATCTCCTCGAGGACGACGAGCGGGGGGATGGCCAGGGCGCCCAGGCCGGCCCGGGGTTGGGGGATCCCCTCGGGGATCTCGACCACTGGTGCGTCCCACGACGAGGCCCGGTAACCCAGCTCGCCGCCCCGGGTGACGGCCACGACCCGCGCCCCCTGGAGGGCGGCCTCGGTCACGGCCTCGACGGTCTCCTCGGTGTCGCCCGAGAACGACATGGCGAAGACCAGCGAGCCCTCGCCCACGAAGGCGGGCACGTGGTAGCTGCGGAACACCAGCACGGGGACCGGGAGGTAAGGCCCGGCGGCCGCCTGCAGCACCTCCCCGGCGATGGCCGACCCGCCCATGCCGATCACGACCACGTTCTCCACGTCGTCGTGCTCGGGCAGGTTGTCGAGCCCTCGCGCCCGTTCGGCGGCCTCGGTTATCTGCTCGGGCAGCCGCGCCGCGGCGTCGAGCATGCCCTCGGTGTCGAGGGCCTCCCCGGTCTTCACGGGGCAGGCTCGAAGGTCGGCTGGAGGCCGCCGGCCTCGACCTTGGCCATGATCCGGTCGTGCTCGTCCTCGGCCACCGTCTCAGCTTCGTCGATCATCATGATGGGGATGTCGTCGCGGATGGCGTAGCGGCGCTTGAGGCGAGGGTTGTACAGGGACTGCTCGTCCTCCAGGTAATAGAGCGGGCCCTTGTCCTCGGGGCACGCCAGGATCTCGAGCAGGAGCGGGTCCAGGGCCATCTTCAGCCACCTCTCACGAGCGCGAGCACCTGGTCGAGGTGCTCCTTGCAGGACGAAGGGTCGGGCGCCTCCAAGTTGATGCGCAGGAGGGGCTCGGTGTTGGACGGGCGCAGGTTGACCCACCAGTCGCCCGAGTCGAGGGTCAGGCCGTCCGTGCGGTCGGCCTCGGCCGCCGGGAACCCGGCTGCCACCTTCTCTATCACCGCCGGTGGGTCGTCGACTTCGACGTTGACCTCACCCGAGGCGGCGTACCGCTCGAACGGCTTGCGTAGCTCCGACAGGCGCTGGCCCGACCGGGAAAGCTCCTCGAGCACGAGGACGGCGGCGATGAGCCCCGAATCGGCCCGGTAGTTGTCCCGGAAGTAGTAGTGGCCCGAGTGCTCGCCACCGAACAGGGCGTCGTGCTCGGCCATGACGGCCTTGATGAACGAGTGGCCCACCCGGGTGCGCACCGGGACACCCCCGTTCTCCAGGATCACCTCGGGCACGGCCTTGGAGCAGATGAGGTTGTAGATGATCGTGGCCCCGGGGTTCTTGGCCAGGACGACCTTGGCCACCAGGGCGGTGGTCGTGGACCCGGAGATGGGCTGGGCCTCGTCGTCGACCAGGAAGACCCGGTCGGCGTCGCCGTCGAAGGCCAGTCCGATGTCGGCCCCGCTCTCCAGCACCCGGGCCTGGAGCGCCTTGAGGTTCTCGGGTTGGATGGGGTCGGCCGGGTGGTTCGGGAAGTTGCCGTCGAGCTCGGGGAACAAGACCTCGAGGTCGAAGGGCAACCCGTCGAACACCCGGGGTACCACCAGGCCCCCCATGCCGTTGGCTGTGTCCGCTACCACCCTGAGGGGTCGCAGCGCCCCCACGTCGACGAACGAGCGGACATGGACCGCGAAGTCGTCGAGCAGGTCGAGGTGGGACACCGTCCCGGCTGGCCCCGAGCTCTCCACTGCCTGCTCGCCGGCCAGGACGGCCGCGGCCCCGGCCTTGATGTCGGCCAGGCCCGTGTCCTGGCCGACGGGCCGGGCGCCGGCCAGGCAGAACTTGACCCCGTTGTAGCGGGCCGGGTTGTGCGATGCGGTGAACATGGCCCCCGGGGCCGATAGCTTGCCGGCCGCGTAGTAGAGCAGGTCGGTCGAGGCCAGGCCCAGGTCGACCACGTCGGCCCCCGCCCGGTTGGCGCCCTCGGCGAAGGCGGCCGCCAGCTCCTCGCCTGACGGTCTCATGTCACGCGCCACGAGGACCCGAGGCTCCCCGGCAAACCGGGCGAACGCCCATCCGATGGCCCGGGCCGCCTGGGCGTCGAACTGGTCGGGGACGAGGCCGCGCACGTCGTAGGCCTTGAAGATGGAGTCGAGAGACATCGAGGCACCCACAGTAGTGGGGCACCGGGCACCGGTCCGGAGGCCGGGGCGCCTACGCTCACCGTCCGATGATCTCGGTGGTCATGCCCGCCCACAACGAGGAGGCGTTCCTCGCCAATGCCGTCGCCGAGGTCGTGGGCGAGATGCGGTCCCGCCCCGGAGACTTCGAGATCGTGGTGGTGGAGAACGGTTCGACCGACCGCACCGTCGAGGTGGCCGGAAAGCTGGCCGTCGACTTCCACGAGGTTCGGGCCCTGTCACGGCCTGTCGCCGACTACGGCGGGGCCCTGCGGGCCGGGTTCCTCGAGGCCGCCGGCGACCTGGTGGCCATCTTCGACGTCGACTACTACGACTTCGGGTTCTTGGACCGTGCCCTGGCCCTGATGAACGCCGGCGGCGGCCCCGACGTGGTGGTGGGCAGCAAGCGGGGCTCGGGGGCCGTCGACACGCGGGGCTGGCCCCGCCGGCTGGTCACGGCCGTGTTCACCACTGTGCTGCGCTACGGGTTCGGGCTCAAGGTGGCCGACACTCACGGGGTGAAGGTCCTGCGGAGGGCCCCGCTGCGCGACCTCGCGGCCCAGTGCCGCTACGGCACCGACATCTACGACACCGAGCTGATCCTGAGGGCCGAACGGGCCGGGCTCTCGGTCACGTCCGTACCCGTGACCGTGGAGGAACGCCGGCCGTCGCGCAGCTCGATCGCCCGGCGCATCCCCCGCACCCTGCTGGCCCTCGCCCGCCTGCGCTTCGCCCTGTGGAACGAGGAGAGACGGGCCAGGGGGGCTGACGCTCCCCTATAACACCGTCTCGCACTGGACCGCGGCGTCGCCTAGGTCGCCACCGGGTGTGCAGTGGTCGGTGCCCAGGCCGCCGACCAGCCGGTCGGCTCCCGTACCACCGACGAGGGTGTCGTCACCCGCGCCGCCCGACAGGTCGTCGTTCCCGGCGTCGCCGCTCAGGAAGTCGTTGCCTGCACCACCGGCCAGCGAGTCGTTGCCGTCACCACCGCACAGGATGTCGTTCCCGTCGCCCCCCGAGAGCATGTCGTTGCCCCCGAACCCGATGATGATGTCGTTGCCGCCACCACCGAAGATGCGATCGTCACCAGCAGTGCCGTAGATCACGTCGTCGCCCGGCGTCCCCACGGTGATGACCCCGGGCACGGCGGTGATGGTGGCTGGCGGCGGGTTGGTGCACGTGAAGGCGGCGATGGCCGCGAACAGGTTGGGCAGGGGGCCGATCTGGCCGGTGGCGCCGAACTGCTGGGGCGTGCCCGTGGCCCGCAGCATCGAACGGACCTGCTGGGGGGTGAGGGTCACGCCCCGCTCCTGGGCGATGCTCGACAGGATGCCGGCCGCTCCCGCCACGATGGGCGATGCACTGGAGGTGCCGCTGAACGAGCTGGTGTAGGTGGCGTTGACCTCGTTCTGCAGGCCGCCGTAGCCGGTGGTCGTCACGCACTGGCCCCAACCCTGGAGGTCGACCCGGGCGCCGAAGTTGGAGAAGCCGAGCCGTCCCCGGGCCGGGTTGGTACACCCGGGCGCGGCCCCCGCCCCCACGATGATGGCCCCCGAGTCGGGGCGGCCGGCCGGGAAGGGCGAACCGTACTCGGCGCCGTCGAGGTCCTGGCTGCCGTTGCCGGCGGCCTCGACCACGATGATCCCCGCCGAGGTGGCCAGCACGATGGCGTCGTAGAACGCCTGCACCCACTCGACAGGGGCGCAGCCCACCTGGCTCATCGCATCGCAACCCCCGTTGGGCCCGGTCGTCTGCTGCTCGATGAGGATGACGTCGCCGGGGGCCAGGGCGGCGGTGGCCAGGTCGATGGCGTTGGCCAGGGCGTAGCCCATGTCGGTGCTGGCGTTGACCATCCGCAGGGTGGCCTCGCTGACGATCCCGGTGACGCCGAACCCGTTGTCGTCGGCGATGATCTGCCCGAGCACGGCCGTGCCGTGGTTGTCGTCGTTGAACGGGTCCTCGGGCGTGCCGTTGGCGATGAGGGCACCGGGCAGGGCGGCCTTGGTCAGGTCCTCGTGGTTGACGTTCCACGAATACTCGATGTCGACGATGGTTATGTTCTCGCCCCGGCCACCGGGGATGGTCCGGGTAAAGTCGGCGTCGATCCCTCCGGGAGCCGCCTGGCGGTAGCCCTGCTGGGGCTCGAAGTCGGGGGTTACGGGCGGGCGGGCGGGCTCGGGCTCCTGGGACGCCAGCTCGACGACGGCCAGCGAGTTGAGGGCGGCGATCAGGGCCCCGACGTCGGTGCCCTCAGGGGCCACCAGCCGGTAGTACAGGTTCAGGTCGGCCTGCTGGCGGCGCGACCGGGCCTCGACCTGCTCCTTCTGCTCTTCGATCTCGCCCTCCGGGCGGCTGAACAGGCGGCTGACCGCGGTGCCCGGGTGGTCCGCGAGCACGGCCTCCAGCCCGCTCAGGTCGACCCCGGCGGGAGCGGTGAAGGCCCCGTCCCGCAGGCGCACCCCGGTGCCCTCCTGGAACTTCAGCAGCACCCGGAGGTTGGAGGGGTCGACGGGCTGGGCCGCCACCAGGGCCTTGTTGCCCCCGACGCGCGCCTGGAAGGGGCGATCGACGGGCACGCTCGTCTGGGCCGACGTCGTGCCCGTGGAGGAGAACACGGTGAGACCCGCCACGAGCGAGACGAGGGCGAAGACCGCCCGCCGCTTCGGACGCCCGGACGCGGCCGTACTGAACCTGTTCAAGTCCCTTGCCCCTCCCGCTTGTGCCAGCGGGCGCTGGTCTAGGCGGGGGGCGGTGGCGGTGTCAAGGGCCCCCCGGGTGGGGGGGCGGCGGCGGGCTCGGGGTAGGCGTCCTCGATCACGGAGAGTGCCCGCAGGTCCGCGACCAGTGGCCCCGCCGGGGCTCCGGAGGCCAGGACCACTCGGAAGTACAGGTTGAGGTCGGGCTGGGCCAACCCGGTGCGTGCTTCGGCGGCCAGGCGATCGGCTTCGATGTCCTGCTCGGGGCGGGTGAACAACCGCTCCACCCGCACCACCGGGGACCGGGCCAGGACGGCGTCCACGGCCGACAGGTCGTGGCCGCTCAGGCTGACGAACCGGCCCTCGCGCCAGCGGGCCCCGGTCCCGGTGGCGAACTTCACGTGGAGGCGCTCACCCTCCCCGGTGGGCGTCGTGACCTGGGGCCCGGCCACGGTGGTGGACGGGGTGGGCGATGCCGAGGTGGGCGGGGCGTCGCGGGCGGCAGTTGTGGGCACCGGCTGGCCGGCGGCCGCGGTCGTCGAAGGAGCTCCCTCGGCGCCCTCGCGTTCCCCACCTGGAGGGTGGCCTCCCGCCGTGCCCTTGGGCCCGGGCCCCGGTCCGGTGCCCACGACCGAGGCCTCACCGCCCCCCCGCCCGGCCAGAGCCCAGATGACCGTCCCGCCGGCCACCGCGGCCAACAGAGGGAGCACGAACACCAGGAGCCGGCGGGAAGCGGTCACTGGTTCAGGGCTTCCCCGCAGCCGCCTCGGCCGCCCCCTCGTCGCCCGACTTCTCCTCGTGGTAGGCCGCCTCCACGTTGACCGTCCAGATGTCGTGACTGGCCCCCAGGATGTTCTCGACCGACAGCATGGCGGTGTACATGGAGTGGTCCTGGTTGTTGTACTTGTGCATGCCGTTGCGGCCCACGGGATAGACGTTGGGCGTGTTGGCCTCGAGCCACGCCCGTAGGGCGGCCACGTTGGCCTTGTAGGTCCCGTCGTACATCGGGTAGGCCTTCGGCATCCGCACCACGTAGCCGGCCTCGACCCGCTCAGGCTGAACGAGGCCGAGGGCCGCCAGCTCCCGCTTGCCGAGCTCGACGAGCTGGTCGTCGGGACTGGTCCACAGGTCGTCGCCCTCGAACACGAAGTACTCGAGGCCGAGGCACGTCTTGCCCTCTTTGACCATGTAGGGCGACCAGGAGCCAAAGTTCTGGATGCGGCCCAGGCGGACGTCGGGCGAGTGGACGTAGATCCAGTTGTCGGGGAACCCGTCGGCCTCGGGCACGACGAGGGCCACCGTCAGGAAGTCCCGGTAGGTCAGGCCGTCGGCCGCAGCCATCACCTCGGGCGGCGGGGGCGGGCTCATGATCCGCAGCAGGGTGCTGATCGGCATCGACGAGATCACGTGGGTGGCCGGGTAGCGGGTGCTCTCGCCCCCTCGGGTGGCGGTGACGGCCACCGCCCGGCCCCCTTCGTGGTGCACCTGGGTCACGGCCGCCTCCATGACGACCTGGCTGCCCTGGCCCTCGACCAGCTCCCGGCAGCGCTCCCACATCATGCCCGGGCCGTGCTTGGGGTACTGGAACTCCTCGATCAGCGAGGTGATGTCCTTCTGGTTGCGCTTGGGGAGCACGGCGTTCATGACCGCCTTGGCCAGGGACAGGTTCTTGATGCGCTGGGCCGCCCAGTCGGCCTTGATGGTGGTGGCCGGCACGCCCCAGACCTTCTCGGTGTAGGTCTTGAAGAAGATGCGGTAGAGGCGGTAGCCGAAGCGGGCCGACACCCAGCCTTCGAAGGAGGTCTCGTCCTTGGGCTTGCGCACCCGGGCCCACCCGTAGGAAGCCACGCACTTGACGGCCTCCACCACGCCCAGCCCCTTGAGGGCGTTCATAGGCTTGAGCGGGTAGTCGAAGAAGCTCCCGTTGTAGTAGATGCGGCTCATCCGGGGACGCAGCAGGAACTCCTCGTCGGGCAGGATCTCGTGCCACAGCTCCTCCACGGCCTTCACCTTGGTGAAGAACCGGTGGCCGCCGATGTCGAAGCGCCAACCGTCGCGCTCGACCGTGCGGCTGATGCCGCCGACCACCGTGTCGGCCTCGAGGACCGTCGACGGGTACCCCTTCTTCCCCAGTTCGTAGGCGGCCGTCAGCCCGGCCGGTCCGGCCCCGATCACCACCACGTCCAGCTCGCGGCGGTCGTCCTGTGAACTGCTCATGTCTCCCTCACCCTGCGCTGGTAGCCCTGAACCTGACGAGACCGGGCCGCTCGAAGTACTTGGTGGACACCGTTATCACCCGCTCGTTCACCGGACGGACATCGTCGAGCTGCTCGATGAGGTTGGCGCACTTGGTGCCGAAGGTCCGGTACCCAGGTGACCACACCAGCCACACATCGTTGTCCGGCCCGGCCCGGTCTATCAGCATCTGGGCGAACGGGCGCGTCTGCGCGGCCCGGTTCACGGCCTCGTAGCCCACCCAGTCGACCAGCTCGGGCGAGCCCGCCCGGGGAAAGGTGAGGTGCACCAGGCCGGTGGCCGTGACCTCCCGGCTGACCGACGGCCCGAGCTGGTCGGGGCAGTAGGCCACCACGTCGCCGGGACGGGCGCCGGCGTCGATGGCGGCCGCCACCCGCCCGGCGCTCGTGCGGTCACCGATGACGTTGGGGACCGTCGCCCACAAGCCGAGCACCACGGCCACGCCCAACACCCAGTTGAACACCCGCACGTCGGCCAGGGCGTTGGCCCCCAGGGCGACGACGATGACGAACAGGGGGTAGATGACGGCCGCGTAGCGGACGGCGAAGGCCGACCGGCCGAGCTGGCCGGCCACTATGGCCACCACCAACGTGCCGAAGGCCACGGCCGCCAGCCAGTTGCCGGGAGCGCGGGAACGGAAGTCGAGCACCACCCGGCGGGGCCCGGCCGACGAGCCGAAGAGAGCCAGGCCGATGAGGCCGAAGTAGACGAGCCCCAGGGCGATCCCCGGGTCCCAGTAGCCCCCCGCGAAGTGAGTCACGGTGTCGAACAGCGACCGGACGTTGCCGGGCCGGCCCCAGGGCGTCCCCGTGTTGGCCAGCTGGAACAGGAACGCCGGTGCCCACGGCAGGAACAGCACACCCCCGCCGGCCATGGCCACCAGCGCTCGCCGAGCGCCGGCCCGGGCCGGGCCCTGGGCCCGGCGGGCGACCAGGGCCAGGGCGACCACGGCCACGGCCACCAGGTAGAAGCTCCAGTAGTGCGTGAGCAGGACGAGAGCGGTGACCACAGCCAGGGCGGCCGCCGGACGGGCACCGCCCCCCTCCAGGAGGGAGAGGACGGCCAACAGGCCGGCCAGCACCAGCACCGTGAGCAGTGAGTACATCCGACCCTCGGTGGAGTACCGGATGGCGAACGGCCCCGCGGCCATCAAGACGATGGCGGCCCAGGCCACCCTGGGACCCCCGATCCGGCGGGCAGCCACGAAGGCGAGGGGCAGGGCGGCCACGCCGAACAGCCCGGGCAGCGCCCTGACGGCCAGGTTGCTCTCGCCGAAGACCGACATCCAACCGTGGAGCAGCAGGTAGTAGACGGGCGGCGACCCGTCGTTGCGCAGCGCCTCGAACATCTCGCTCACCGGAAGGCGGGCGATGTTGACGGTCAGGGCCTCGTCGAGCCACAGGTGCGAGACGGTGGCGAACCGCAGCACGACACCGACGGCGATGACCACCCCCGCCGCCACCCGCCAGCGCGACCCAGCCGCGACCGCAGCCCCGGCTTCACCGGGTGGGACTTCGCCGATGGGAACGTCCTCGGGGAGCGCCTCGGGACCGGCAACCGGTCTAATGCCCACTGACGCCGCGCCCGGCGACTACGAGCGCGCCCGGGCGCGCCCGCCGACCGCCCGCAGGCGGCCCACTCCGCTCAGGGCGGGCTGCTCGGCCTCGCCGCTCGGCGGGCCCCCGGCCGCGACCGGGCCGTCGACCGGCTCACCGGGATCGAGGTCCACCGGCCCGCGCCGCACGAAGAACACGACGGCCGCTATACCCGCGAACGTGAGCAACCAGCCCATGATGTCCACGGCTGTCCACCCGAAGTGCAGGCGCACCTCGTTGGACGTGGGGACGACCACCATCAGGTTGGGGCTCACCCGCCACGGGCCGTCGGCCCCCGACGCCTTCCAGTTGGGGAAGTAGGACGCCTTGACGAGCACCGGCGATCCGGGACGGTCGACCTCGAAGGAGATCGAGTTGTCGGTCGTCGTGATGTTCCTCACCCCCGTGCCCGGCACGGGCTTGCGGGGCGGGTTGTCGACGGCCACCCCCGAACCGATGATCGTGGTCCCACCCGAGACCTCGTGCATCTCGATCCGGGGCCACTGCGAGGGCCCGTCGGCCGCCAGGTAGACGTCGTGGGCCGCGGGGTCCATGTACCAGTTGACGGCGACGTCCAGCCAGGGCCTCTCGCCCCGCGTCTGGGCGCCCTTGACGACGGCCGGCTCGAAGGCCAGGGGCACCACCAGCTCGGACCCGGCGACCTCGTACACCTGCCACTTGCCCGTCTGGGCCACGAGGCGCAGGTCAGGGTGCTGGTTGGCGGCGGTGACCGCCTCCTCGGAGAAGGCCATGTAATAGCGGGCGCCGACGATCTTGAGGTGCTCGACCCCGGCGGCGATGTCGAGGGGTCGGTAGGGCAGGTCGCGCTGAGGGTTGGACGGCGCCTTCGAGAGCTCCCCGGCGTTGAGGAAGTGGAACGGGGTCGTCGGGGAGGACTCGAAGTAGAGGCCCTCCATCGACCCGATGCAGCCGTCGGTCCAGTAGGGCAGCAGCATGAGGGCCATGGGCGTGCCGAAGCGGTCGAGGGCCGACTCGTACTCCCAGTGGGCGCGCCCGCAGCCGTTGGTGATGCCCACCTCGGTCATCGTCTGGATGATCCCCTCGTGCTCCGGCCAGGCGTCCTTGCGCTCGTAGCCCGAGTAGTTCCACCGCGCCCACGACGGGATGAAGCTCTGGTCGGTGGTCTGGGGGGCCGGCACCCAGCTCGGCACCGCCCCCAGGGGCACCCCGACGCCCATCCACACGGCCACCGCGGCCATCAGGGGGGCGGCCCGCAGCATCCTCTTGGACGGGTAGCTGGGGTCTTTGGCGAACAGCTGGGCGACGGCGATGCTCGCTTCGGAGACGGCTACGGCGGCCAGCATGTAGAGCGAGAAGTACCAGAAGGGCAGCACGCGGGCGTTCCACAGGCGCCCCTGGGGAGCCATGACGAACACGGCGGCCGCGATGGCGGCCATCCCGAACCAGAACAGGCCGGTGCGGCGGCGGAAGAGGACCGAGACGATGGCCCCGGCCAGGGCCAGCATCAGGACCAGCCTCAGGCTGTGGGGGCCGTCCCAGCGGAACAGGTTGGCGGAGTACTCGCTGAGGCGCTCCCACCCCATGTCGTTCACATACGGCAGGCGGACGAGGAACGGGAACGACCAGAAGGCGGCCAGCAACGCCCCGACCCCGAGGATCATGCCCAGGAACTGGGCCCGCACCTTGCCGGGCCGCAGCAGCAGGAGCAGCAGCGCCCCGACCACCGCGAAGATCGTGGGCAGCAGGTGGCACAGGCCGGTGACGGCCAGCAGCACGGCGGCCGTGCCCCGGTGCTTGCCGGTATCGAGGCCCCGGCCCACGAACCCCAGGAACAGCAGGGCCATGGACAGGCTGATCGAGAACGAGAACTCCCCGGCCAAGGTGGAGGGGATGTTGCCGCCGTAGATCGTGAAGTAGCGGTCGAACAGGAACGGCAGGGTGGCCAGGGCCAGCAGCGGAGGGCCGGGGAACCGCATCCCCATCAGCTTGCCGAAGGCCCAGGCGCACACCGGCATGGCCACCACGCCGGCCACCGTCACCAGCTTGAAGGCCACGTTGTAAGGCAGGACCACGTCGAGGATGACGATCATCAGCGACGGCAGGGGGAAGTAGAACCACAGGGCCGGGAACCCGGCGTACCAGTCGTTGGCCCAGCCCGTGATCCGGAAGTTGGGCAGCAGGTGGTCGCGCAGGTGGGCCGGGCCCCACACGTGGGCCCCCATGTCACCGCCCGCGGCGGTGGTGTCGGCCAGGATCAGCTCGGGATGGAGCTGGCTGAAGACGAACACGGCGGCGGCGGCCACGATCCCGAAGGTGATGAGCTGTTCGGGGCTTCGCGACTGCAGCACGGACAGTCCCGGCCGCCGGCTTAGGAGCTGGCGCATCCCCTTATGTTGTCATCCCGGCCGGGCCGCGCCAGATCGGGCTCATCGGGTGAGAAGCACGGTGAGCGTCCAGGCGTTGAACGTGGCGTGGGCCACGATGGCCGGGCCCAGGCGCCCGGTACGCACCACGAGGGCGCCCCACATCATGCCGAGGGCGGCCAGGCTGATCATCACCAGGGCCAGGGCGTCGGCCGGCAGGTCCTGGGGGTGGGCGATCCCGAAGACCACACCGGTGATCACGACGGCCGCGACGGCACCCATCCTCCTCCTGAGCGCTCCCATCACCAGGCCCCGGAAGAACAACTCCTCCACCACCGCCGCTCCGAGGACTACGAAAACGAACAGCCCGATGACCGCCGAGCCGGTGGCCGAGTCGACGAGGTCCTGCACCGGTCCCGACACTTCGGGTTCGCCCAGTAGCGGCCGCAGCAGGAAGGCGACCAGGGGGACGAGCACGAGCTGGCCCAGGGCCCCGGCGAGCATGCCCACGGGCACGTCCACCGGGCGGGCCCGCAAGCCGAAGTCGGCCGCCAGACGGCCCGTACCCTTGCGGCGGGAGGCCAGCACGGCCGCCCCGACCAGGCCCGTCCACAGCCCGATCTGGGACAAGGCCTGGCCTGTGAGGCTGATGTCGGTCTCCCCGGGAGCATCGGGCAGGAAGGCGGCAGCCACTGCGCTCGAGAGCACCAGGCCCACGAAGAAGCCGGCGGCCGCGTCACCCAGCCCCCACCGGGGAGTGTCCGGTCTGCCGCCCAAGAAGAGTTATGAAGCGACGCGGGCTGCCGGGCCGGCGGAGCGGCGCCGGTCTTCACCCGTCCAGCCCCGGGGAGGGCTGAGGCGGTCGGCGTGCATGGTGCACAGGTCGATCGTGTGCGGGTCGGGCTCGCCCAGGTCTTCGAGCCAAACCGTACGGCTCGCGTACTGGAATGCGAGAGCGGCCCCCGCGGGCTCGGCGCAACCCGGCCGGCTACAGAGACGGGCACGTTCCATCGGGCCAACCGTACCCAAGTAGCGCCCGTTCTAGGGGGATGGGGGCCGATAGTCGGGCGATCACCGCCGGCGCTGGGAGCTGTGGGCGCCCCCCGGTCGCGCTGGCCCGGAGCCGCTCGCGGATCGACGGCATGTCGCTGGTGCGTCCATGCAAGTGGCCAAGGCCGTTTAGCATGACCACATGAGCGCCCCGCCCCCGGCCCCCCGGGGTTCGCGGAAAGACCGTCCCGGTTCCACGTCGCCGCCTGGCGGTGGCCCCGCGGGCTGGCCGCGACCCGTCGTGTGGGGACTGGTGACCGTCGCAGTCCTGGTCGTCCTCCTCTCACCCTGGCTCAGCGGCTCGTCGGGCCAGGAGCTCACCTACAGCGAGTTCCGGGAGAAGGTGGTGGCCGGCGAGGTCGCCGAGGTCGAGATCGCCAACGAGTCCTCGCGCATCAACGGTGAGCTGAACACCGGTGCCGAGCGCGAGTTCACCACGACCGGCCCCGTCCAGATCCCCGACGAAGACCTGGCCCTCATGCGAGAGAAGGGCGTGGTGGTCAAGTTCCGGCCGCCCAGCTCCAACCTGCTCGGGTCGATCCTCATCTGGGTGCTGCCCATCGGCCTGCTCATCGCCTTCTGGGTGTGGATGGGAAGGCGGGCCCAGGGCCAGATGGCCGGGCTCATGTCGATCGGGCGGTCGAAGGCCAAGGTGTACTCCACCGAGAAGCCCAAGACGACCTTCGCCGACGTGGCCGGCTACGACGGCGTCAAGCAGGAGATCAAGGAGGTCGTCGACTTCCTCAAGCTGCCCGCCAAGTTCAAAGAGATCGGTGCCCGCATCCCCAAGGGCGTGCTGCTCGTCGGCCCCCCGGGCACGGGCAAGACCCTCATCGCCCGGGCCGTGGCCGGCGAGGCGGGCGTGCCGTTCATGTCGATCACCGGCTCGGACTTCATGGAGATGTTCGTGGGCGTGGGCGCGGCCCGGGTGCGCGACCTCTTCCAGACGGCCCGCAAGCAGGCCCCGTGCATCATCTTCGTGGACGAGATCGACTCCATCGGCCGTAAGCGGGGGGCGGGCCTGGGCGGGGGCCACGACGAGCGCGAGCAGACCCTCAACCAGATGCTCTCGGAGATGGACGGCTTCGAGACCACCGAGGGGATCGTGATGATGGCGGCCACCAACCGCCCCGACATCTTGGACCCCGCCCTGCTGCGCCCGGGCCGCTTCGACCGCCAGGTCGTCGTCCCCCTGCCCGACGTCGACGAGCGCCTGCTGATCCTCCAGGTCCACTGCCGCGACAAGAAGATCGCCCCCGACGTCGAGCTGGCCACCGTGGCCCGGGGCACGCCCGGCATGAGCGGGGCCGACCTGGCCAACCTGGTCAACGAGGCCGCCCTCTTCGCCGTCCGCCGGGGCGCCCAGGAAGTGTTCATGGAGGACTTCGAGTCGGCCCGTGACCGGGTGCTGATGGGCCAGCGCCGGGAGTCGATGGTGCTCTCGGACAAGGAGAAGGAGATCATCGCCTACCACGAGGGCGGCCACGCCGTGCTGGCCTACGTGATGGAGTTCGCCGACCCCGTCCACAAGGTGACGATCCTGCCCGCGGGCATGGCCCTGGGCGTCACCCAGCAGCTTCCCGTCGAGGAGCGCCACATCTACCAGCGCACCTACATCGAGGACTCCCTGGTCGTCCGCTTGGGCGGGCGCATCGCCGAGGAGCTCGTCTACGGCATCATCTCCACCGGGGCCAACAACGACCTGGTGGGCTGCACCGAGCTGGCCCGCAAGATGGTGCGGGAGTGGGGCATGAGCGAGCGCGTGGGCCCTATGGCGTGGGGTTCCCAAGGGATGGTGTTCCTGGGTGACGACCTCATGCACTCCCGTGACTACTCCGACGAGACGGCCAGAGTCATCGACGAGGAGGTCGGGCGCATCCTGCGCGAGCAGGAGGACAGGGCCCGGGCCACTCTCCGGGAACACCGGGGTGGCCTCGACCTGGTGGCCCGCAACCTGCTGGAGAAGGAGACGATCGACGGCGCCGAGGTGGGGGCACTGGTCGACCAGGCCGCGGGCCGGGTGGTCATGCGCAAACCCGAGCCTCGTGCCCTCAAGGGGGACACCAGCCAGGACGGCAACGGCGCCCGTCCGCACGACGGCGCCGAAGGCCGGACCAGCGGCGCCACGGAAGGCGACGCCCGGCCCCAGGAGGGCCGCTCCGAAGGCTCGACCGAGGAGATCGCGCCCGGCCGCCGGGGCCGTTGAAGCACCAGGAGTAGGATGGCTGGCAGTGGGGCCGCGCGAGCGGCCCCCTTTCACCGACCGCCCCCCGCCGCCAAGCCGAGGAGGAGAGCCCGCTGACCACCTTTACGGCCGATGCCGCCGCCGCCCTGGCGGGGCCGCAGTGGCTGGGAGCGCGGCGGTCGGCCGCCGCCGAACGGTTCTCGGCCTTGGCCCTGCCCACTGAAGCCGAGGAGATCTGGCGCTACAGCCGCATCTCCCAGCTCGACCTCGATCGCTTCCGGCCCGCCGGTCCCGATGGCGGCGGTGGCGACCGCCGGGCCCCGGCCGAGCTGGCGTCCGTGGTTGCCGCGGCCGGAGACGTGGCCGCCCTGGTGGTCGTGAGGAACGGGTCGGTGACCCACGTGGAGCTCGACCCCACGCTGGCCGCCCGGGGCCTGTTCGTAGGCGACATCGCCGACCTGGCCGAGGGCGATGACCTCCTCGGGGCAGTGGCGCCCGCGTCCACCGACGCCTTCTGCGAGCTCAACGGGGCCTTCCTCCCGGGCGTGGCCGTGGTACGCGTGCCGGCCGGGATGACCGTCGAGCGTCCGGTCCTGGTGCTCCAATGGCTGGACGGCGAGGGCCTGGCCACGTTCCCCCACACGATCGTGCACGCCGGCCCCGACAGCGAGGTGACCGTCGTCGAACACCTGGGCTCGGCCGACGTGGTCGCCATGACGGCCCCGGTGGTCGAGCTCGACGTGGGCCCGGCCGCCCGGGTGACCTACCTGGGTGTGCAGGACCTCGGCCCCCGGATCTGGCAGATCGGCTACCAGGCCAGCCGGGTGGGGGCCGACGCCACCCTCCGATCGGCCACCGTGGCCCTGGGCGGCGACTACGCCCGGGTGCGGGCCGACTCGACCATCACCGGCAAGGGGGCCACCAGCCGGCTTACGGCCGTCTACTTCGCCGACGGCGACCGGATGCACGACTTCCGCACCCTCCAGGACCATGCCGCCCCGGCATCCACCAGCGACCTGTTGTTCAAAGGGGCCGTGTCCGACCGGGCCCAGGCCGTCTACTCGGGGCTCATCCGTGTGCGCAAGGACGCCCCCGGCACCAACGCCTTCCAGACCAACCGCAACCTCGTGCTCAGCGACGGGGCAGGCGCCATGTCGGTCCCCAACCTGGAGATCGAGAACAACGACGTGCGCTGCAGCCACGCCACCGCCGTCGGCCCCATCGACGAGGAGCAGCTCTACTACCTGGAGTCGAGGGGCCTGCCGCCCGACGCGGCCGAGCGCCTCATCGTCCTCGGGTTCTTCGGTGAGGTGCTCGACAGCCTGCCCATGCCCGAGATGGTGGCGTCCGTCAAGGCCAACGTGGCCAGCCGGGTGGGACGGGCAACGCGATGAAGACGGTGCGCAAGCTCGTGGGCCGGGTCGACGACGTGAAGCCGGGCACGGCCGTGAAGTTCGACGACGGCCAGCACCGCATCGCCGTGGTCCGCATCGGCGACGACTTCTACGCCCTCGGGGACCGTTGCAGCCACGCCGACTACTCATTGGCCGAAGGCGAGGTGTGGGCCGACGAGCGCGAGATCGAGTGCCCCAAGCACGGGAGCACGTTCTCCCTGGAGACGGGTGAGCCCCAGAGCCTGCCCGCCACCCGGCCCGTCCCGGTCTACCGGGTGGTCCTCGAGGACGACCAGATCTTCGTGGAGGCACATTGACAGGCCCGAGCACCGGCTCCTCCCTGATCGTCTCGGGCCTCAGGGCCGGGGTCGACGGCCAGGACATCCTCCATGGCGTCGACATCTCGGTATCCAGCGGCGAGGTGCACGCCGTCATGGGGCCCAACGGGTCAGGCAAGTCGACTCTGGCCCACGTGATCATGGGCAAGGCCGGCTACCACGTGACGGGTGGGTCGATCACCCTCGACGGCGCCGATCTGACCGCCCTGGCCACCTGGCAGCGAGCGCAAGCCGGCCTCTTCCTGGCCATGCAGTACCCCACCGAGGTGCCGGGTGTGGCCCTGGAGGAAGCGCTGGCCGAGGCCCTCCGGGCACGCGGCGACGACGCCCTCGGGGTGAGCGACCGGATCGCGACCGAGGCGGCCAAGGTGGGCATGAGCGTCGCCCTGCTCAGCCGGGCCCTCAACGTGGAGTTCTCGGGCGGGGAGAAGAAGCGCAACGAGGTCGTGCAGCTCGGCACCTTGCGGCCCAAGATCGCCGTTCTCGACGAGATCGACTCCGGTCTCGACGTCGACGCGCTGCGGGAGGTCAGCCGCCGGGTACAGGAGATGACCGAGGAGCTGGGGATCGGCGTGTTGGTGATCACCCACTACAGCCGCCTGCTCCACGAACTGCACGCCGACAAGGTGTCGGTGCTGCGTAAAGGCCGCATCGTGGCCAGCGGTGGTCCCGAGCTGGCCGAGGAACTGGAGACGACGGGTTACGCGGGCTACACCGACGACGACGAGCCCGCGGCGGAGCCCCCGACCCGGGCCTGACGCCCGCCCGGCGGACCGGCTCGACCCGCCGGGATCAGGTGCGGGGCCCGAGCAGTTGGCTGAGCAGGTCGGGCCGGGTGGTGGTCGTGGTGGTGTCGGGCACGACCGTGGTCGGGGTGCTGGTCGGGGGGGCCGAGAGGCCGACGGGGGCGGGCGTGGGTTCGCCGGCGGCTACCACGTAGACCGGGGTGCCGATCGTGACCCGCTCGGGCATCCATTCGGCCGCGCTCATGGAGATCCGCACGCAGCCGTGGGAGGCGGGGTAGGCGGGCACCGACCGGGAACCGTGGATGGCGATGCCACCGTTGAAGTAGAGCGAGTTGTAGAGCGAGCCCAGCGGCCCCGTCTCCCAGCCGTAGGCCCGGGAGTAGACCGTGTAGGCCCCCGTCGGGGTCACCGCCCGGCGGCACCAACCCTGGGAGCAGAAACGCTCGTTGTTCCCGGTCGAGACGTTGAGGATGGTGGCCAGGTTGTTTCCCTCGTAGAGGAACAGCACCTGGCGGTCGAGGTCGACCTCCACCCGCTTGAACCCGCCCCCGGGCACGAGCGGGGTGGGGCGGCCGCTGGCCGCGGCCACGGCGGCCACCACGTCGTCTGTGGCCCGGCCCGTGCGCTCCATGCCCGTGACCTTCTGGAAGGCGAGCACGGCGTCGCGGGTGTCTCCGTCGTAACCCTCGTCGACCTGGCCTACGTAGTAGTGGAGGGCGGCCAGCTTCTCCTCGAGGGCCAGGACAGCAGGGCCCTCGGAGCCGACCGTGAGCCCGGGCGGAGGCGGTGGCGCCGGAGCTTGAGCAGAAGACGTCGTGGTGGTGGTCGTGGTCGAGGGGGCGGCCGTGGTGGGCGGCACCGAGGTGGTCGTCGTCTCCTCGGCGGCAACCGCGGCGGCCACCGGGCGGGCCGAGAGATCGGCCCCCGCCCCTTGGCCGCAGGCCGACAGGAGCAGGGCCGCCAGTGCGAGGGCCGGGACAGCGGGCACCCTCCCCACCCGCCGGGCCGTCACTGGAACAGATCTGTCTCGCATCGCCATGTTCATCCCCGCTTTCGGCCCGACCGTACCAAGGTTCAACCCGGGCGCCGCGTCATGTCTACGATCGCCCCGATGCTGTCCCCCGGAGACCCAGCGCCCACGTTCATCCTCGACGACGCCGAGACCGGCGAACAAGTGACGGACCCATGGGAGCAAGGGCCTGTCGTGCTCGCCTTCTTCAAGGTCACCTGCCCCGTCTGCCAGCTGGTGGCCCCCAAGGTCGATGCACTGGCCCGCGCCGGCGCTCGGGTCGTGGCCATCGGCGAGGACCCCGCCCCTGCCCTGCGGGCCTACGCCGAACGCTACGGGCAGAGGGTCCAGACCGTCACCGAACCCCCGCCCTACCGGGTATCCACAGCCTACGGGGTCAGGTCCGTCCCCACCTTGTTCCTGGTCGACGGCGACGGGGACGTCCAGGCCGCCGTGCCCGGCTGGGACCGCGAGGGGTGGAACGCCCTGGCGGCCGCCGCGGGCGTGGCCCCGATCTCGGCCGAAGGCGACGGCCTGCCCGTCTTCCGGCCCGGCTGAGGTAGCCGCAACCGTCACTGACCCGGTCGGGCCAGTTCAGCGTCAGCGTTCGAGGAGGGGGCCCGAGGGAGCCGGGGCGGGGCCGGGGCCCGGCCCGGGACCGTCCACCGGGTCTTCGAGGGCGTCGGCCAGGCCCGGGCGCAGCGTCCGTACGGCCGCCAGGCCTGCCAGGAACATCAGCGCGGTGGCCACCGTCACGGCCCGTAGCCCGAACAGGTCACCCAGGACGCCCTGGACCACGGCGCCGAGCGGGTACACGACACCCAGGGAAACCATGTAGAGGCTCAGCACCCGCGCCCGCAGCGCCGCCGGGGCCCGCAGCTGGACGACCGTGCCCAGCCCCGACAGCAGGCCGACGTAGGCGCCGCCGACCAACGCGATGGCGACCGTGGCCGCCGCCAGGGTGGGCGCCAAGGCGTAGACGACCAGCAGGAGGGGCAGCACGGCCATGTCGGCCGTCAGGACGCGGCGCCGGCCGAAGCGGGCCGCCAGGTTGGCCAGGACCAGCGCGCCGGCCACCGCCCCGACCCCCTGGGCGGTGATGAGCACCGAGGTGCCCGTGCCGGCGCTCCCGAACAGCTTGAGGGCCACAGCCGGCACCAGGGCGATGAACGGCGAGAGCAGAAAGGCGATGACGGCGATGGAGATGATGGCCAGCCGGCACCCGGGCTCGGCCCGGGCGGCCCGGGCCCCGGTGACGATGCGGGCCCACAGACCCCCGGCCTCGTCCGAGGGCTGAGCGGCGGGCAGGCGTACGGCCAGGACGGCCACCAGGACGGCCCCGAACGACGCCGCATTGATGGCGAAGGCCCACGTGTAAGACCCGAAGGCGAGCACCAGACCGGCCAGGGCCGGGCCCACCACCCGTCCCAGGTTGTACTGCATGAGGCCCAGGGAACTGGCGGCCAGGAGCTGCTCGCGGGGGACGAGGTCGGGCAGGATGGCCTGGAAGGCGGGCAGGCCCAGGGCGGCCATCGACCCGCCCCCGAGCACCAGCAGTGTGAGCACCGGGGCGTTGATGTTGCCCGTGGCCGTGAGCACGGTGAGGGCCACCGCGAAGAAGATCTCGCCCATCGTGGTCCAAGCCAGCCACTTCCGGCGGTCGACCCGGTCGGCCATGGCCCCCCCGACGGGCGAGAGCACCCCGATGGGCAGGAAGGCGGCCGCCCCCACGAGGCCCGTCCAGCCCGCCTGGCCCGTCAGTTGGGTGACGAGTACGCCGACGGCCACCGTCTGCATCCACGTCCCGAAGTTGCTGACGAGGGCCGCGAACCAGATGAGGGAGTAGTCGCGGTGGCGGAGGGGCTGGAGCGAGGCGAACCGCACCTTGGCCGGCCCGATCGGCCCAGGCTCGGGCTGGTTCAAGGGCCGTCGGCGTAGCGCGACTCGAGCTCGTAGTGGCGGTCGAGGTCGACGAGCCGGTTGAAGGCTGCGAAGTCGGTCACCAGGTCGAGGTCGTCACGCAGGGAACCCTTCTCCCGCAGCACGCCGTAGGCCCCGGCCAGGGCCCGGGCCGTGGCGAACAGGCCGGTCAGGGGGGAGACCACCAGCCGGTAGCCGAGCTCGCTCAGCTCGGCCGGGGTCAGCAGGGGCGTACGGCCGGCTTCGATCATGTTGGCCACCCTCACCAGGCCGGGGGTGGCGGCCGCGATGGCCTCCATCTCCTCGACCGACTCGGGCGCCTCCACGAAGACGGCGTCGACCCCCAGGTCGGCCGCCATCCGCGCCCGCAGGCAGGCCTCGTCGAGCCCCACGGCGGCACGGGCGTCGGTACGGGCGACCACGAACAGCCGGTCGCGGTGGTCGACGGCCGCTCGGAGCTTGGTCAGCCACTCCTCCCGGGGGACCACCCGCTTGCCCGCCATGTGGCCGCACTTCTTGGGCCACACCTGGTCCTCCAAGAAGATGCCGGCCGCCCCGGCCGCCTCCCACAGCTCGACCGTACGGATCGTGTTCAGGGCGTTGCCATGGCCGGTGTCGCCGTCGACGACCACGGCTACGCCGGGGGCGGCCGCGCACACCCGGCGGGCCACCTCGGCCATCTCCACCTGCGTCAGGTACCCGAAGTCAGGCATGCCCAGCAGGGTGGCGGCCGTGGCGTAACCCGACAGGAAGCAGGCCTCGAAGCCGGCCTGAGCCACCAGCCGGCCCGACAGGGCGTCCCACACGCCCGGCATGAGGACGCTGTGGCCGGCGGCCAGCAGGTCCCGTATGCGGTCTCCGTTCACCCGGCCCCACACGACTGGCGGGCATGGTCGGCGACCTTGCGCGAGGACTCCACGAACGGGCCGGACATGAGCTTGGTGATGACCTGGGCAGGCAGGTAGGACACCCGGGCGAAGTCGTAGTCGATCCCCTCGAGGCCGGCCACCAGGGCCTGCAACCCGTCGGCCACGACCACCACGTCGGCCCGCAACTCGGCCGGGGCCACAGCCGGCGCCCGGCGGGCCGCGGCCAGGGCGTTGCGGTAGTAGGAACGGTGGTCGTCGGCCGTGGCCGGCTGGCCGAAGCGCTCGAACGCCTTGGCGTAGCTGCGGGCCAGGTCGCAGTAGTCAGTGGCACCACCGGCGGCCGTGGCGGGACCGGTCACGACCGTGGGTGCAGCCGCCGGGGCTGCTGCCCGCCCTCCGGTCGAACACCCAACCATGACCAGCGCCAGCCCGGCGACCGCAAACGCCAGCCCCCGAACCCGCCCCCCGGACATGGGCTCAACCGGCGACGGGACCGGCCTCGGCCTCGTCGAGGGCCTGAGCCAGCGTGTTCCACGACAAGGTGGCGCACTTGATGCGGACGGGGAACTTGACCACGCCTCGCAGGGCCTCCAGGTCACCCAGGGCCACCGATGGGTCAGGCAGCACGGCCTCTTCCACCTCCTGGCCGTCACCGTCGAGGCGGTTCTCGTGGATCGACATCATGGCCTTGAATGCCCTGATGACCGAGCGGACCTCGGCCATGGTCTTGCCTTTGACCGCACCTGACATCATCGAAGCCGACGACTGGCTGATGGAGCACCCGTGCCCCGAGATCTTGACGTCGGCCACGTTGCCGTCGGCATCGGTATAGAGGTACACGACCACCTCGTCGCCGCACAGGGGGTTGAAGCCCTCGACCCGGTGGGCGGGCGGCACGGGCAGGTCCCCCCGGTTACGGGGGTTGCGGTAGTGGTCGAGGATGATCTCCCGGTAGAGGTCTTCGAGCCCGGCCATCGAGAGCGCCGAACCTAGACCGAGAAGAGGTCGGACGCCGACACCAGCGCCTCGGAGAGGGCGTCGACGTCGTCCTCGTCGTTGTAGACGTAGAACGAGGCCCGGGCGGTAGCGGCCACGCCCAGGCGGCGCATCAGGGGCTTGGCGCAGTGGTGGCCGGCCCGCACGCACACGCCCGACTGGTCGAGGACCTGGGAGAGGTCGTGGGGGTGGATCCCTTTGTAGTCGAAGGACAGGACGCCGCCCCGCTCCTCCAGCGCGGCCGGGCCGTGGACGGTGAAGTCGTCGCCATGGCGCTCCTTGAGGGTGCGCAGGGCGTAACCGGTCAGGGCCAGCTCGTGGTCGCGGACCGCCTCCATGCCCAGGCCGTCGAGGTAGGAGATGGCGGCCGACAACCCGATGGCCTCGGCGATCGGCGGGGTGCCGGCCTCGAACTTCCACGGCAGCTCGTTAGGCAGGAACCCGTCGAGGCGCACGTCGCGGATCATCTCACCCCCGCCCAGGAAGGGCGGCATGGCTTCGAGCAGGTCCTCGCGACCCCACAGCGCGCCGATCCCCGTGGGCCCGCACATCTTGTGGCCCGAGAACACCAGGAAGTCACAGCCCAGCTCGGCCACCCGGGTGGTCAGGTGGGGCACGTACTGGGCGCCGTCGACGAGCACCAGGGCCCCGGCCGAGTGAGCGGCGTCGGCGATGCGGCGGACCGGGGGTATCACGCCCAGCACGTTGGACATGGCGGTGAGGGCCACCAGCCCCACGCCGTCGAGCAGGCGCTCGAGGTCGTCGAGCACGAGGTAGCCGTCGTCACCCAGGGGCAGGAACCGCAGCTCGACACCCGTACGCTCCCGGAGCATGAGCCAGGGCACCAAGTTGGCGTGGTGCTCGATCTCGCTCAACAGCACGGCGTGGCCAGGACCGAGGTTGGCCCGGGCCCAGCTGTGGGCCACCAGGTTGACGGCCTCGGTGGCGTTCTTGGTGAACACCACCCCGCGCGGCGAGGGTGCCCCGATGAACCGGGCCACGGCCGCCCGGGCCGCCTCGAACTCGGCGGTGGCCTCCTCGGCGATGGCGTAGACCCCCCGGTGGACGTTGGCGTGGGTCGTGGCGTAATAACGGTCCATGGCCTCGAGCACGGCCAGCGGCTTCTGGGAGCTGGCGGCCGAGTCGAGATAGACGAGGGGGCGGCCACCGTGGTCGGCCGAGAAGATCGGGAAGTCACGGCGTACGGCCCGGCCGTCGAGGCCCGTGGCCACCGGCGGGCTCATCGCCACGAGTCGTAGCCCCCGCGCTCGAGGCGGCGGGCCAGCTCGGGGCCACCGCTCTCGACCACCCGGCCACTGACCAGGATGTGGACCACGTCGGGCTCGAGGTACTGCAAGATCCGCTGGTAGTGGGTGATGAGCAGCACGCCCAGCTCGGGACGGTCGGTGCGTACCTCCTGCACGCCCCGGGACACGACCTTGAGGGCGTCGATGTCGAGGCCCGAGTCGGTCTCGTCGAGCACCGCGAACTCGGGTTCGAGCAGGGCCATCTGCAGGACCTCGTTGCGCTTCTTCTCCCCTCCCGAGAAGCCCTCGTTGAGGTAGCGGTCGCCGAACGACGGGTCGATGCCCAGCCGGGCCATCCAGTCCATGATCGCCACCCGCAGCTCCAGGACCGACAGGTCGATCCCCTTGCGGGCCGAGAGGGCCTGGCGCAGGAACTGCACGACCGACACCCCGGGGATCTCCTCGGGGTACTGGAAGCCCAGGAAGATCCCGGCCTTGCCCCGGGCGTCGGTCGACCACCCGGTGATGTCCTCGCCTCGCAGGCGTACGGACCCGGCGGTGACCTCGTAGTCGGGATGGCCGAGAAGGGCGTTGGCCAGCGTCGACTTGCCCGACCCGTTCGGGCCCATCAGGGCATGCACCTCGCCGGCCCGGACCGAGAGGTCGACGCCCCGCAGGATCTCGGTGCCCCCGGCCGAGACGTGCAGGCCCTCGATGGCGAACAGCGGCGCCACTGTTTCGTCCGTGCCAGGGTCGTCCATGCTAGGCCGATCTTATTACCCCTATCGGCGTAGTGGAAATGCGGGGCGCCCGTCAGGCGGACGGGCCCATCGCCACTACCATCCTCCGATGGCTGTGGCCGACCCGTGGACTTTTTCAGGGACGAGCGCCTCTCTGGGATTGCTGGGCGGAGCGGTGACCCTGGTGGAGGGGCCGGCCTTCTCGATCTCGGGGCGTTCGGGTGACATGCTGCCGGACACGCCCCAGGGCCTGTTCTTCCGCGACACCCGGTTCCTCTCACGCTTCGAGGTCAGGGTCAACGACCAGCGGCCCGAGCCTCTCTCGGCCGAACGGACCACCCCGTTCTCGGCCACCTTCGTGCAGCGGTCCCATCCCCGGTCGGGGCAGGCCGACAGCTCTCTGCTCGTCTTCCGGCGCCGCTACGTGGGCCGGGGCATGCGCGAGGACGTCGCCGTCCACAACTACGGCGAAGAAGCGGCGTACTGCTCGCTGGAGCTGACCCTCAACGCCGACTTCGCCGACCTGTTCGAGGTCAAGGAGGGCCGGCCCCGTACCGACGGCGACGTGCAGGTCGACACGGTGGAGGGTCGCGACGGGCTCCACCACCTGCTGTTCCGTTACCGCCGAGGAGGGGTCCACAAGGGCCTGAGAGTGTCGATCGTCGGCTCGCCCCACCTGTCGGACAACATCGCCTCCTTCGAGCTGATCGTGCCCGCCCGCGGCGAGTGGAGCACGTGCCTGCTGTTCACGCCCATCATCGATCAGGAGGAGATCGAGCCCCGCTACCGCTGCGGGATCCCCGTTGAGCAGGCCATGCCCCAGGCCCGGCTGGAGAAGTGGCGCCGGGAGGTTCCGGCCGTGCAGACCGACTACGCCCCCCTCCAGGCCTCGGTCGACCAGAGCGCCGAGGACCTGGGCGCCCTGCGCATCTTCGACCCCGACTTCCCCGAGCGCACGGTGATCGCGGCCGGCGCCCCCTGGTTCATGACCCTCTTCGGCCGAGACTCGCTGCTCACGTCCTACATGGCGCTGATCCTCGACCCCGACCTGGCCCTCGGGGTGCTCCAGACCCTGGCCCGCTTCCAAGGCCGCAAGGTTGACCCCCGCAGCGAGGAGGAGCCGGGCCGCATCCTCCACGAGATGCGCTTCGGCGAAGCTCCTTCGCTGTCGCTCGGCGGGGGCCGCGTCTACTACGGCACGGCCGACGCCACCCCCCTGTTCGTCATGCTGCTCGGCGAGCTGCGGCGCTGGGGCCTCGCCCCCGAGTTGGTCGACAGCCTTCTCCCCCACGTGGAGCGGGCCATGGAGTGGATCGAGAAGTTCGGCGACCGCGACGGCGACGGCTACGTCGAGTACAAGCGCTACTCCGACCGGGGCCTGCAGAACCAGGGCTGGAAAGACTCGTGGAACGCCATCCGCTTCGCCGACGGCCGGCTGGCGCGGGCACCCATCGCCCTGGCCGAGGTCCAGGGGTACACCTACGCCGCCTACCTGGCCCGGGCCTACTTCGCCGACGAGATGGACGACCCTTCGACGGCCGCCCGCTACCGGGCCAAGGCGGCCACCTTGAAGGACAGCTTCAACCGCGACTTCTGGATCGAGGACCGGGGTTGGTTCGCAATGGGCCTAGACGCCGACAAGGTGCCCATCGATGCCATGGCCTCCAACATCGGCCACTGCCTGTGGACGGGGATCGTCGACCAGGAGAGGGCACCGCTGGTGGCCAAGAGCCTGCTGTCCGACGAGATGTTCAGCGGTTGGGGGATCCGTACGCTGGCCGAGTCGATGGTCGGCTACAACCCGATCAGCTATCACAACGGATCGGTCTGGCCCCACGACAACGCCCTGTGCGCCGCCGGGCTCATGCGCTACGGGTTCGTCGAGGAGGCCCACCGGGTCATCGGCGGCATCATCGACGCCGCCGTCCACCAGGGCCATCGCCTGCCCGAGCTGTTCGGCGGTACCAGCCGGCGCGACCTGCCGTTCCCGGTCAGCTACCCGTCGTCGTGCTCGCCCCAGGCCTGGGCCGCGGCCTCCCCCCTCCTGTGCCTGCGGACCGTCCTGCGCCTCGACCCCTGGATGCCCCACCACAAGGTGTGGATGGCGCCCGCTCTCCCCAGTTGGATGAACCGCCTGCGCATCGACCGGGTCCCCCTGGGCGGCCGCCGGGTGACCGTCGAGGTCGACGGTGACGACCTCCACGTGGAGGGCCTGACCGACGACATCGAGCTCCTCCGCGAACCCCGGCGACCGCTGACCGCCTGAGCACCCGGGTCGCTGGCGCTCGCTCGGTCGGGCGGCGCTGGCCATCGACAGCTTGTTGTCGATGCGGGGGCCGCAAGCGCCCAACGACCTCCGGCCGGCCCCCGACAGCGGGGACCGGCCGGAGAGCCGTGCAAGGAGCGAGCGTGAGCTCGGGTGCTGCTACCTCCGGGCGGGGACCGCCACGGGGGCCTTGGAGCCGCGGCCGGCGAACAGGGCAGCCATACCGGCGACGAACATGCCGATACCGGCGACCCCGAGGCCGACCAGGGCGAGGGTGGCGCCACTGACCGAGTTGTCCTCGATGACCAGGCCCGCCGGCCGGTCGACATCCGCGGCGACCAGGCCGCCGCCCAGGACCGGGGCTGCGCTGCCGTCAGGCGTGACCGTCAGCAGGGCCCGGATCGGGAGCTGGGTCAGCGAGCCCTGCTCGTCGGTCTGCGAGAAGATCACGACGTAGTTGCCGGCCCGAGCGTCGGCGGGCACGGTGAAGGTGCCGCCGATGAGGCGGTTGCTGGGCTCGTCGAATGTGGCCAGCACCGGCCCGTCGAGCGCGTTCCAGCGCACGGTCACCGGGTTGGGCTGGCGGAAGTTGGTGCCCGAGACCGTCACCTCCTGGCCGGGCTGGGCGTTGACCGTGGAGAGGTTCACCGCCGGGCCCGATACGCACGCCCAGGCTGTTGCTGCGAAAGCCACCATGGTCCCCACGGCACCGATGGTCACCAGCGCCCATCTACGAGTCTTCAACGTCTCCCCCTTTGAGAGCGGCCCTTGGGAGGGCTGGTTGCGCGGCCGGGAGCCACGTGGGGTCATCGTCGCGTCGTCATGCGACATCGAGCCGTCCCTCGCGTGACGCTTCGTTGACAGTCGCGCCCGACGAGGCCAGGCGCGCAACAGCCGGCCGGGAGATCTCCCGGCCGGCTGTTGGCGGTTCCCGCTCCTGGGGCCCCCGTCAGGTGACCGGCGCCGCCTCCTCCTTCGGGGCCGTCTTGCGGGCCGGAGACGGGCCCGACTTGCGCTTGCCGGCCATGGTGACCAGCAGGAGGGCAAGCCCGACGGCCACGAGGCCGGCGGTAGCCGCCAGGACGATCTGGGCCGTGCTCGATGTCCCCCCGCCCAGGGTCTCGAACTGGACGGCCGAGATGTAGATGTCCTGGGTGCCCGCCCCGAAGCCGGAGGCGTACTCGGGGTTGGACACGTCGGTGTTGCGGGTGTCGTCCCATCCGAAGATGGCGTACTGGTTCACCGATCCCACGCCCGGCGGGGAGTTGATGTCGTAGTTGATGCCCCACACGCCGTAGCGCCGGTCGACACTGCGGTCGGTGATGCGCCGGTTGGCGCTCCACGTGGCCCCGTCGTCGTTGGAGTACGTGTAGTACACGTCGTTGGACCGGATCCCGACGTCGTCGCGCGTGTCCCACCACACCACGTCGACCCGGCCGTTGGGGGCCACGCTGATGTTGGGGAAGTACTGGCCGAAGTAGTCGGCCGGGTTGTCGTCGGTCAGGACCTTGGGCTCGGTCCACGTGCGGCCACCGTCGCTGGAAGCACGGTGGAACACCTCGCCGTTGCTGTTAATCCCGTCGGGGTTGCGGTGGTACACCATGTGGAGCACCCCGCCGGGGCTGACCTCGAAGCGCGGCGCGGCGTTCTCGTAGTCGAACGGGATGGCCATCTCGGTGGTCCACGTCTGGCCCCCGTCGCTCGAGCGGGAGATGAAGTGGGCCGTGGGCGGCGCCGGCGTCAGGTTGGCGCTGCCCGACATCCAGTGGACGTAGGCGTTGCCCTGGCCGTCGACCCGGGCCTGGACGTGGAACCGGCTGGTGCTGCCACCGAAGTTGGCGGCCTGGTTGGGCGTGGCCCGCAGCGAACCGGCGGCCGGGGCCGTGGTGGTCGTGGTCGACGCGTTGGGGGCCAGGGTCGTAGTCGTGATGGCCGTGAAGGCCTGGTCGCGCAGGGCCTGAGCCTCGAACACCCCGCTGGACAGGTCGACCGGCGTGCCGAAGGTGCGGCCGCCGTCGCGCGACACGGCCACGATCGGGACGGTGGGCGACTGGTTAGGCGCCGTTCGTCCAGGCCGGGCCAGGTTGTAGGTGACGTAGATGAGATCGTCGCCCCCGGTGCGGGTGTCGACGGCCAGGCTGTGGATGGGCCTCACGTTCTCGGCATCCTCACCCGTCTTGCCCCGGGCCGAGTACACCTCGACGGTCTCCCAGGTGTCGCCCAAGTCGTCGGACCGGGCCAGCAGGATGGCACCGCCCGTGCGTGCCCCGTCGGGGTCGTCCCAGCCGCCAAGGGCCATGTAGAGCGTGCCGCTGCGGCCGAAGGCCACTGGGGCCTGGATCTGGCTGCCCTGGGACTGCGAGCAGAACGGGTACGAGGCCAGGGCCGGGGAGCCTTCGGCCAACCTCCATGTGGCGGCGCCGTCGGTCGAGCGCAGCAGCCCGCACCGGCGGGTGAACAGGTCGGCGAAGCCGGCCACGACCCGCTTGGGGTCCTTGGGGTCGACCGCGAAGGCCGGGCTGGAGTACATGCGCCCAGGCGACAGATCGGCCCACGTGGCGTGCACGGGGGTCGTCGGGGCTTCCGCCGTCTGGGACTGCGCCCCCGAGACGGAGCCCTGCGCCAACACGGCACAGGCTGTCACCCCCACAGCCAGCTGGGCCCGCCAGGACCTCTTCTTCGGAGCCTGCCCGCCTGAACGGGTGGCCGGTGCCGTAACACGATCCACGCCTTCTCCCCTCGGTGGTCGATCGGACCAGCCCACGAGAGCCCCGCCGGCGCGTCGGGCGCCGATTGGCACAGCCTTGCCCCCCCGGGCGTTCAGATGCTCCCACCCTGGTGGGCAGCTCTCAATAGGTGTTCGTCACACCTATTGAGAGCCACGGCACCGAGTTGTCACCAACCGCGCTCGGCCCACTCCTGAAGGTGCGGCTTTTCCTTACCGATCGTGGTGTCGAGCCCATGGCCGGGCATGACGACCGTGTCGTCCGGCAGGGTGAAGAGCCTCGTCTCGATCGAGCGCAGGATCGTCGGGAAGTCGCCCAGCGGTCCCCGCGTCGCCCCCGGCCCCCCGGGGAAGAGCGTGTCGCCCGCGAACAACACCGGCGAGCCCTCGACCAGGAAGCAGACCGACCCGGGTGTGTGGCCCGGCGTGTGCAGGCAGTGCAGACGTAGGCGGCCGGCCTCGATCACCTGCCCGTCCTCGATCAGGTGGTCGTAGCCGGGCAGCATGGCCGCATCGCCGGCCATCACCCACACGTCGTAGCCCGCCTCCCGGACGGCGGGTACGGCCCCGATGTGGTCGGCGTGGCCATGGGTCTCGAGCACCTTGCCCACGTTCAGGCGCCGGCACAGCTCGAGCACCCGGTCGGCCTCGTTGGCCGCGTCGATCAGCACCGACTCGCCGGTGTGCCGGCACCGGGCAACGAAGACGTTGTTGTCCATGGGCCCGACCACCACCTTGGTCACCGCCAGGTTCTCGTCCTCGTAGTGCAGACCGTCAGCCATGGCCCGAGTATTGCCCGCGCTCACGCCCTCGGTAGTCTCGGGCCGTGGGGATCCTGCTGGTCGTCGTGGCCGCCCTGGCCGTGTTCGCCATCGCCGCCGTGGTCATCGGGCGCGAAGCCCGCCGGCTGGCGGCCGTGCCCGTAGAGCGCACCTTCAACTTCGATGACGCCGTGGCCTGGGTCTGCGACCACGTGAGCGACGATGTGGCGGCCGTGCTCTCCCCCGACGACGTGCGCCAGATCATCGACTGGCACCTGGAGTACTTCCGGCTCAAGGGCGTGGCCGGCAACGGCAGCGGGCCCCACCTCGACGGCCCCGTGGTCGTGACCGGGGCGGAGTCGGCCAGCTTCGTGATGAAGCGGTCAGCCGACGCGGGCACGGGCTACACGGCCGCCCAGGTCAACGCCGTGCTGGAGGCCCAGATGGGCTACCTCACCGACATCGGCGCCGTCGGCCCCCTCACCGACCCCGGCCCGGAGCCCTGACCGGCCCTCCACCAGCTCTCGCTAAGCCGGAAATCACCCCACTTCGCCCGCCGGTTGTGCTTTCATATCCGGTACCGGAGAAAGGAGGTGGTCCAGCTGATCGATAGTTGTCCTGGGACCCCGGAGGTGGCTGACCACTAGCTGGCAGCTGGGCCGGGCTGGTGAATCCCGCCAGCCACCACCAAGGGAAGCGAGCCGGGAGATGGTCCCGCCCGGAGCAGTCCTCGGCCCTTGGGTTCCTTATCCAGCTCTTGACGACGAAGGGGCGCGTGGCGCGCCCCTTCGTCGCGTCACACCGATCATGAGGGGTAGGGCGGCGTTGACTGAGGTGACGATCGACTCCGAGGGCCTGCCCCTGGCTGGCCACCTGGTGATGCCCTCGGCCGGAGGCGGGCGGCGGCCGCCCGGGCTGGTGCTATGCCACGGCTTCCCCAGCGGGCCGGGCGGAGCGGCCACCTCGGGCAAGACCTACCCGTCGTTCGCCGAACACCTGTCGGCCGAGACGG
The DNA here is from genome assembly GCA_040754375.1 of Actinomycetota bacterium. NCBI lineage: Bacteria > Bacillati > Actinomycetota > Actinomycetota bacterium. The sequence goes on along the minus strand of JBFMCT010000007.1, from coordinate 9,536 downwards.
GCTGGGCGGTGCTGACCTTCAACTTCCGAGGCGCGGGCCGCTCGGCCGGCAACTTCTCCCTGCGGGGCTGGCTGGCCGACCTGGCGGCGGCGATCGACCACCTGCAGGCAGAGGAGGTCAGCGGCATCTGGCTGGCGGGATCGAGCACCGGGGGGGCGCTGGCCATCGTCCAGGCCGCCGAGGACGAGAGGGTGCGGGGGGTGGCCGCCTTGGCCGCGCCCGCCACCTTCGACGTGTGGGCCGCCCACCCCCGCCGGTTCCTGGACCAGGCCCGCCAGATCGGGGTCATCCCCAACCGGGCCTTCCCACCCGACGTGGACGCCTGGGGCCGGGAACTGGCCGAGGTCCGGGCCCTCGACGTGGTCGACCAGGTGCCGCCGCGGCCCCTCCTGCTCGTGCACGGCACCGACGACGACCGGGTCCCATCCCAGGACGCCCGCACCCTGGCCACGGCCGCCGGTCCCAGCGCCGAGTTGCGCCTCGTCTACGGGGCCGGCCATCGCCTGCGCCACGACCCCCGGGCGGTGGCCTTCGTGATCGGGTGGATGGACCGCCAGCGGGCCACCTGAAGGCGACGGGTGGTCGCTGGGTGGGCCGGCAGTCAGCCAGCGGCGGGCGGCTGCACACGGCCTGGGTCGGGCGGCGGCGAGGGCTGGGGCGGCGGCCGGCGGGGATGAGCAGCGGTGCGCGGCGGGCGGCCGCACACGGCCTGGGGTCAGTGGGCGGCGGCGAGGGCTGGGCCGGCGGCCGGCGGCCTGGGTCGGGCGGCTGCGCCGGCGGCTGGCCTGGGTCGGGCGGCGGCGAGGGCTGGGCCGGCGGCCGGCGGGGATGGGCAGCGGTGCGCGGCGGGCGGCCGCACACGGCCTGGGGTCAGTGGGCGGCGGCGAGGGCCTCGTCGATGGCGGCACGCAGGGCCGAGGCCGCCCGGCGCGGGTCGTGGGCCTGGGTCAGCCACCGGACGACCACGAAGCGTTCGGCCCCGACCGCCACCATGTCCCCGACGGTCTCGGGCGTGACCCCGCCGGTGACGAACCACGGGCGCCGGGAGCGGGCGGCCGCGTAAGCCAGGTAGTCGAGGCCCGTGCCGTCGCGCCCCGGCTTGGTCGGGGTGGGCGCCACCGGCCCGGCCGACACGTAGTCGACGGGCTCGGGGCCGGCGGCGTCGAGCTCGGCGGGCGCGTGAGTCGACAGACCGACGATGGCGCCCGTCCCCAGGATGCGTCGAGCCAGCCCGGGCGGGGCGTCGTCCTGGCCGACGTGCACGCCGTCGGCGCCGGCCTCCAGCGCAAGGTCGGGACGGTCGTTGAGGATGAAGGGCACACCCCGGTCGCGACATACCAGGGCCGCCAGCCGGGCCCGCCGGAGCAGAGGCCGGGCCTCCAGGAGCTTGTCCCGCAACTGGACGACGTCGACCCCGCCGTCGATGCACGCCTCCAAGAACTGGGCAAGGTCGGGGCGGTCGGACGTGCAGAGGTAGAGGCGGCGGCCCGCCAGCAGGGCGTTGGCCATCAACCGCCGGCCACGGCCCTCACCAGCTCCAGGCGGTCGCCGGCGTCGAGGACGGTCGAAGCCATGTCGGCCCGAGGCACGGGCTCCCCGTTGCGTTCGACGACCACCCAGCGCCGGCCCAGGCCCAGGTGGTGGAGTAGATCGACGACCGTCGCCCCCTGCGGCAGCTCGACGGGCGCCCCGTTGGCCGTCACCAACATGGCCGAGACCGTACTCGGCTCGCTCCCGTGGCTCCGTGGGGCCACGAACGGCTGCCGCTCGGAGCTCTCGCCCCGGGCGCGCCGCCGGGCGCTGCTCCCCCATCGCCACCCGGCTCGCTGGCGATCGAGCGGCGGGGGCACGTGCCCGGTACGCCTATTTGCGGGCCTTGGCCTCGGCCTTCATGGCCTTCTTGTGCTCGCGCACCCGGGCCAGGGCCTCCGGGCCGTCGATGTCGGCCACCGAGAACCAGCCCGGTTGGCCGAACGGGCCGGCCACCTCTTCCCAGCCCGGAGGCTTGACGCCCAGCCGTTTGGCCAGCAGGGCCACGAATATCCGGGCCTTCTGCTCCCCGAACCCGGGCAAGGCCTTGACGTTGGACAACAGCTCCTGGCCGGTGGCCGCCGAGGTCCACACCGCCGCCGCCTGTCCTCCGTGGTGCTCGATCAGGTGGCGGGCCAGCTCCTGGGTGCGGCCCGCCATCGAACCGGGGAACCGGTGCAGGGCCGGGCGCTCGGCAAAGAGCGCGGAGAGCTCGTCGGGGGCCATTGACGCGATCTCGTTCACGTCGAGCCGGCCGCCCATCCTCCGCTTGAGGTCGTAGGGGCTGTGGAAGGCCCGTTCCATGGGGACCTGCTGGTCGAGCAGCATGCCGATCAGCAGGGCCAGCGGGTCGGCCGACAGCAGTTCGTCGGCCTCGGGGTCACCGGACAGCGGGAGCACTACGGCGGTCTTCTTCGGTGCGGGCACCCCAGGATCGTAGGCCGACCGTGGCGGCCGCGGTCAGGCCACCCGGGGGTCGGGGGCCTCGGGGTCGAGACCGTAGGCGGCGATGGCGTCGGCCACTTCGTCGGCCTTGGCCTCGTGGGCGTTGGCCAACGACTGGAGGACAGCGACCACCACGTGGGGGGCGTCGGTCTCGAAGTGGCGGCGCAGCTGTGTCCGGGTGTCGGACCGTCCGAACCCGTCGGTGCCCAGGGGGACGAAGGGGCCGGGGACCCAGCGGGCCACCTGGTCGGGGACCGCCTTCATGAAGTCGGTCACGGCCACGAACGGTCCCTCGGCGGAAGACAGCACCTCGGTCACGTAGGGCACCCGGGGGGCCTCCAACGGGTGCAGGCGGTTCCATCGCTCGGCCGCCAGGGCGTCCTCCCGCAGGGCCTTGAACGACGTGGCGCTCCACAGCTCGGCGGCCACGTCGTGGCGCTCGGCCAGCAGGCGTTGGGCCTCCCGGGCCGCCCCCTGGGCCGATCCCGAGAAGATGACCGTCGCCCGCCGCGACGGCCCCTCAGGCGCCGGGGCGAACCGGTAGAGGCCCCTAACGATCCCCTCGGCCGCGCCCTCGGGCATCGACGGCATCGTGTAGTTCTCGTTGTAGAGGGTGACGTAGTAGAAGACGTCCTCGGGCTCGGGGCCGTACATGCGGCGCAGGCCGTCCTCCACGATGGTCGCCAGCTCATAGGCGAAGGCCGGGTCGTAGGCCGCGATGTTGGGGACGGTGGACGCCAGCACCAGGCTGTGGCCGTCGGCGTGCTGGAGGCCCTCGCCCTTGAGGGTCGTGCGCCCCGCCGTGGCCCCGCACAAGAAGCCCTTGCCCCGGATGTCGCCGAACGCCCAGATCAGGTCGCCGATGCGCTGGAACCCGAACATCGAATAGAACGTGTAGAAGGGCACCATGGTCACCCCGTGGGTGGCGTAGGCCGTGCCGGCGGCCGTGAAGCTGGCCATGGAGCCCGCCTCGGTGATGCCCTCCTCGAGGATCTGGCCCATCGCCGACTCCTTGTAGGAGAGGGGCAGGTGCGAGTCGACGGGGTCGTAGAGCTGGCCGAACGGGGCGTAGATCTTGACCTCGGGGAACAGGGCGTCCATCCCGAAGGTGCGGGCCTCGTCGGGGATGATGGGCACGACCCGCGGCCCCAGCCCTTTGTCGCGCAACAGCCCGCGCAGGAGGTTGGCGAAGGCCATCGTGGTCGAGAACTGCCGCTTGCCCGAGCCCTTGCGCAAGTCGTCGAACACCGTCGCCTTGGGCAGGGGCAGAGGCTTGGCCCGCACGACGCGGTGGGGAAGGGAGCCGGCCAGGGCCTGGCGCCGCTCCATCATGTACTCGTGCTCGGGGGACCCCGGGGACGGCCGGTAGTAAGGCGGCTGGTCGGCGTCGAGAGCGTTGTCGGGGATCTCCTCGTGGAGGAACAAACGGTCGCGGAAGACCAACAGCTCCTTCTTCGACATCTTCTTGATCTGGTGGGTGGCGTTGCGGGCCTCGAAATCGGGCCCGAGCGCCCAACCCTTGATCGTCTTGGCCAGGATGACCGTCGGGGCCCCCTGGTGGGCGACGGCCGCCTTGTAGGCGGAGTAGAGCTTGCGGTAGTCGTGACCGCCGCGAGGCAGGGTGCGCAGCTCGTCGTCGGTGAGCCCCTCGACCATGGCCCGCAGGCGGGGGTCGGGCCCGAAGAAGTGCTCCCGGATGTAGGCCCCGGACTCGACCGAGTACTTCTGGTACTCGCCGTCGAGGGTCGTGTTCATCTTGTTGAGCAGGACGCCGTCGACGTCCTGGGCCAGGAGCTGGTCCCACTTCGAGCCCCACACGACCTTGAGCACGTTCCAGCCTGCACCCCGGAACACGGCCTCGAGCTCCTGGATGATCTTGCCGTTGCCCCTCACCGGGCCGTCGAGGCGCTGGAGGTTGCAGTTCACCACGAAGATCAGGTTGTCGAGCTGCTCGCGCGAGGCCAGCGTGAGCGCGCCCAGCGTCTCGGGTTCGTCGCACTCGCCGTCGCCCACGAAGCACCACACCCGCGAGCGGCTGGTGTCGGCGAGCTGGCGGTTGAGCAGGTAGCGGTTGAACCGGGCCTGGTAGATGGCGGTGATCGGGCCCAGGCCCATCGAGACCGTCGGGAACTCCCAGAAGTCGGGCATGAGCCGCGGGTGGGGGTAGCTGGACAGGCCCCCGACCCCGGCCAGCGCCCCGGCGATCTCCTGGCGGAAGTGGTCGAGCTGGGCCTCGTCGAGGCGGCGCTCGAGGAATGCACGGGCGTAGATCCCGGGAGCGGCATGGCCCTGGAAGAAGACCTGGTCACCGGGCTGGCCGTCGGCCTTGCCCCGGAAGAAGTGGTTGAACCCGACCTCGTAGAGCGACGCCGACGACGCGTACGTGGCCAGGTGGCCGCCGATCCCCTCGGCCCGGCTGTTGGCCCGGGTGACCATGACCGCCGCGTTCCAGCGGATGAAGGCCCGGATGCGGCGCTCGGTGTCCTCGTCGCCCGGGAACCACGCCTCCCGCTCGGGGGGGATGGAGTTGAGATAAGGGGTCGACACGGCCGCCGGGAAGCCAACGCCCGCCTCCCGGGACCGCTCCATGAGCTTCATGAGCAGGAACCGGGCCCTCGTGGGGCCCCGGGCCCCGATCACGGCGTCGAGCGAGTCCACCCACTCCGCAGTCTCGGCCGGGTCGATGTCGGGCAGTTGCTGCGCGAAGCCGTCGATGATCACTGGTTCCACAGCTCCATGCTTGCACTCCCGCCGGCGTGTGCCGCGCCGCTGGTGACCACCGGCGGCGGCAAGTGCCCGAGCCGGCCCCGAAGGGTAGCAAGATGGGGTGATGGCCAGCCTTCGGTTCCGCCCGCTGGCGGAGGCCTGACGGCAGGTGTGCTTCTCGGCCGAGGCCGACGCGGCCATGGCCGTCGTCATCGGCGCCATCGCCGTGGACGGGCTGCGCCACGTGCGCGAGCCGTCCCACTTGGCCCTGGCGTCGCTGCCCGTCGTCCTGGCCTTCCACCAGCTCGTCGAGGTCTTCGTGTGGTGGGGGGTGGAGGGCCGGGTGGCCGAGTCGGTGTTCCAGGCCGCGGTCTACACCTACCTGGTAATCGCCTTCGGGCTACCCCTACTCGTCCCGCGCGCGGTGAGAGCCATCGAGCCCCGCCCTGACCGCCAGCGGCTGATGGAGCGCATGGGGATCGTGGGGGCGTTCGTGGCCGTGATCCTGCTGGGGGGTGTGTTCACGGGGCCGGTGACGGCCGTGGACCACGGTGACCACCTCAGCTACGAGGCCCGCCTGTTCCACGGGGGCGTGCTCACCGCTGTCTACGTGGTCGTGACCTTGGGGACCTTCCTGGCCTCCAGCCACCGGCTGATGGTGATCTACGGGGCGGTCAACCTGGTGGCCGTGGTCGTGCTGGCGATCACCACCATCACCGGCTTCGTGTCGCTGTGGTGTGCCTGGGCCGCCGTCTCGAGCCTGGTCATCGTCTACCACCTGCGCCACAGCCAGGCTCACGCGAGCGCCACCGCTCGAATGGCGTAGGAGGATGGGCGCGATGAGGTCCGTCTACACCGATGGCGCGTGCCTGGGGAACCCGGGGCCCGGGGGGTGGGCGTGGGCCGAGCCGGGGGGGCGGTTCGAGAGCGGGGCCGAGCCCCACACCACCAACCAGCGCATGGAGATCAAGGCCGCGCTCGAGGCCGTGAGGGCGTTCGACGGCCCCCTGGAGATCGTGAGCGACTCGACTTACGTGGTGAACTGCTTCCGCGACCGGTGGTGGGAGGGATGGCTGGCCCGCGGGTGGACCAACAAGGCGCGCCAGCCCGTGGCCAACCGGGACCTGTGGGAACCGCTGGTGGGCCTCGTGCGGGCCGACCCGGGCCGCGTCCGTTGGCGGTGGGTCAAGGGCCACGGCGGCGACCCCGGCAACGACCTGGTCGACCGCCTGGCCGTGGAGGCCGCCCGGGCGCAAGCGGGTCGCACCGGTGACGGGCCGCCCTCCACCCTCGGCCCGGCCGACGCGCCCGGGCCGGGCGGGGGGAGCCGAGACGCCGGGGTACCCGAGGGCTTCCGGCTCGTCGTCACCGGGCACAAGCCTCCTGAGCTGGGTGGTTGGGGCGACGACAACCCGGTGGCGGGCGCCGTCCGCGCCCGGCTGGCCGAGCTGCTGGCCGCCTACCAGCAGGTCCACCCCGACCTGGTCGTGCTGACCGGCCTGGGCCTGGGCACCGAACAGCTGGCGGCCGAGGCCGCTGGCGGCGAGGGCGTGCCCTACGTGGCTGTCCTCCCCTACCCCGAGCCCGACTCGCCCTGGCCGGCTACCAGCCGGCGGCGCTACGCCGGCCTGCTGGGGGCGGCCAAGGGCCAGGTCGTGCTGGGGGCCCGCCCGCCCGCCGACCGGGAGAAGGCGGGTGCCGCCCTGCGCCGGCGCGACGCCTGGCTGGCCCGCAACTCCGACGAGGCCCTGGTGGTGTGGGACGGCCAAGACCCCGTCGTGGGCCGCCAGGTGAGATCGCTCCAGGACGCCCTAGGCGAGGAACAGGTGATGGTCGTCAGCCCACGGGCCGGGGAGGAACCAGCCCGCTGACGGCCAGCCGGTCGAGGCGGCGACGGGCCAGGCCACGGCCAGGTGATGGTCGTCAGCCCGCGGGCCGGGGAGGCTCCAGCCCGCGGGCCGGGGAGGCACCAGCCCGCGGACGGCCAGCCCGTCGAGGCGGCGACGGGCCAGGCCACGGCCAGGTGATGGTCGTCAGCCCGCGGGCCGGGGAGGAACCAGCCGGCCGACCGCCAGCCGGTCGACGACCATGCACACGGTCCGCAGGCGGGCCTCGGCCAGCTCGGCCAGGAAGTCCGCCCGGTCGACGGCGACCGCGCCCATCGACTCCAGGTGAGCGGTGGGCAGTTGCACGTCGACCAGTTCACCGCCGGCCTCGGCCCAGCGGGCGCACAGGTCGACGAGCGCGGCCTTGGAGGCGTCGGTGGCCCGGTGGAACATCGACTCGCCGGTGAAGCAAGCGCCGACCCGCACCCCGTACAAGCCGCCCACCAGGCGCTCCCCGTCCCAGACCTCGAGGCTGTGGGCCCACCCCAGACGGTGGAGGCGGCCGTAGGCCTGGCGCATGGGCCGGTTGACCCACGTACCCTCGCCCGGCCGCAGTGCGCAGGCGGCTACGACCTCGTCGAAGTCGGCGTCGACGGTCGTCGTCCAACCGCACCGGCGCAGGCGCTGGCGCAGGGACTTGGCCACCGTCACCCGGTGGGGGCGGACCACGGCCCGGGGGTCGGGCGAGAACCACGGCAGCGGCATGCCCGGGTGGGGCCACGGGAACATGCCCCGCCGGTAGGCGTCCACCAGCGTCTCGGGGGCCAGGTCCCCACCCACGCCGACCACCCCGTCCTCGGAGGCCTGGTCCGGGCTGGGCAGGGCCCAGCGCGACGGGCCCACGGGCGTGGGCGGCGGCGCCCGGTGGGCGCCAGCTCGGCCGCCGGGGGGGCCGTGGGAGGGGCCACCAGGGGCGGGGTCGGTCACGACCAATAGTGTCCCCTCCTGATGCGTTGCGGAGTGGACACGGGCGGCACCTTCACCGACCTTGTGGGTGAGGACGGCCGGACGGCCAAGGTGCTGTCGACCCCGGAAGCCCCGGCCCGGGCGGTGGCCGCCGGCCTGGGCGAACTGGCCGGGCCTGGCCGCCCGGCCGTAGTGGCCCACGGCACGACGGTGGCGACCAACGCCCTGCTCGAGCGGCGAGGGGCACGGGTGGCGCTGTTCACCAACGCCGGGTTGACCGACGTGATCGAGATCGGCCGCCAGGACAGGCCCTCGCTCTACGACCCGTTCGCCGACCGGCCCGAGCCGCTGGTGGCCCGCCGCGACCGGCTGGAAGTGGTGGGCCGGCTCGACGCCGCCGGGCACGAGCTCGTGGCGGTCGACCTGGGCTCGCTGCCGCCCGTGCCCCCGGGGGTGGACGCGGTGGCCGTCTGCCTGCTGCACGCCGACCTGGTCCCTATCCATGAGAAGACAGTGGCCGCAGCCCTAGCCGCGGCCGGCGCGTCCGACGTGACGTGCTCGCACCAGGTGGCCCCCGAGTTCCGGGAGTACGAACGGACGGTCACGACCGTCGTCAACGCCTACCTGCGGCCCCTGTGCCGGGCCTACGTACGGTCCCTGGAGGAACTGGCCGACGAGGTCCTGGTCATGACGTCTGCCGGCGGGCTGGTGCCGGCGGCCGAGGCCGCCGACCTGCCGGTGGCCCTGGTGCTCTCCGGACCGGCGGGCGGCGTGCTGGCGGGGGCGGCGGCCGCGTCCGCGGCCGGGTTCCCCGACGCCGTCACCTTCGACATGGGCGGCACGAGCACCGACGTGTGCCTCGTGCAGGGCGGCGTGCCGGAGCCCGCGCCGGGACGCCTGGCCGCCGGGTTCCCACTGCGCCTGCCCGCCCTCGACATCCACATTATCGGGGCGGGCGGCGGGTCGATCGCCCGCATCGACCCCGGTGGCGCGCTGGCCGTCGGGCCCCAGAGCGCGGGAGCCGACCCCGGCCCCGCCTGCTACGGGCGCGGTGGCACAGACGCCACCGTCACCGACGCCGACCTCGTGCTCGGCCGGGTGCCGGCAGGCGCCGCCTTCGCCGGCCTGGGCCGGCTCGACGTGGCCGCCGCCGAACGGGCCCTGGCCCGGGCGGGCGTCACCGCCTCGGGGGTGGTGGACGTGGTCGACGCCAGCATGGAACGGGCCGTGCGCCGGGTCACGGTCGAGCGGGGGGTCGACCCGACCGGCCTCGCCCTGGTGGCGTTCGGGGGCGCGGGGCCGCTGCACGCCTGCGCGGTGGCCGCCGCCCTCGGCATGCGAGCCGTGGTCGTGCCGCCCCGGGCTGGTGTGCTGTCGGCCGTCGGCCTGCTGGGCGGTCCCCGCCAGCGGGACCTCGTCCGCACGTGGCCCACCCCCGACGACCACACCGGCCTCGACGACGCCCTGGCCGACCTGGCCCACCAGGCCGCCGCAGCCGTGTCGCCCGACGGGCCTGCCGGGCCCGGGCCGGCGGGCGGGGCTGGGGACGGGCCGGCGGGCGGG